>DAOKYU010000005.1 GCA_035325995.1 Thermodesulfobacteriota bacterium
TTATTCTATCCCGGAGAATTCCTGCCCCGAATTACTTAACATCTACAATTGCGAGCCGCAGGCGAAGCAATCCCGTTTTTTGCGTATCCGGCTTTCGCGTTCTCAATTACACGGCGAAGCTCTCTTGAAACGAAAAAGTTATACGAGCGGCCCGGAACGGACTCCATCCGTATGAGACCGCGCTCTACGAGATTCCTGACCGCCTTGCGCGCAGTGTTCTCCGATTTAAACCCGCAGTCCCTGCAGATCCTCTCGACGGACGGGAACGACCGCCCCTCCCTGTCGGCGCGGCGCATGAAATATATGAGGACGAGCTTTTCGTTCGCCGTAAGCTCCAGGTCGAATACGAGGTCGGGCACCTGGAAATATCCCCCACCCTTCTGAAGCAGGCCCCCTTCGGGCCCTGAATGACTGTTCAAATCAAATGCAATCCCCGGCCGCCCACGCGCGCGCCGGGCATATCCCCCTTCCTCTTATCCTCCAGCGTCCGGCGCTTGGGACGAATACAGCCGCGCCTCTGCGCCTATATTCAGAGGTTAAACCAGCGAGGGGTTTTGCTCAATGGGGGAATTTACTTTCGAGGGGGGAATTTTGGAGGCGGCGCCCGGATTCGAACCGGGGCATTGCGGTTTTGCAGACCGCTGCCTTACCACTTGGCTACGCCGCCCTTTTATTCGGACTGTAAATTATGAATAACATTTCGTGTTTTTCAAGCGCGGGCGAGGACGAACCCTCCGAAAGCCCTCCCCGCGCGCGTATTTTTCTCCGCTTCTCATTGCCCGCCGTCACACATATAGCTGCCCTTTCAGGACAGTCACCGCCGCACCCGTGAGTATAGCCCTCTCGCCCTCTATGCGGACGTTCACGACACCCCCGCGCGGGGACGCCTGGTACGCCCGGAGCTCGGGCCTTCCGAGCTTCTTCGTCCAGTAAACCCCCATGCAGCAGTGCGCCGCGCCCGTGACGGGGTCCTCGTCTATCCCCGAGCCGGGGGCGAACGCGCGGGCGACGTAATCGTACCCGGGCGACGACGCTGCGCTCGTCACCATCATCCCCGTGACTGGGATCGTCCTAAGGAGCACGAAGTCCGGCGCAAGATTCCTGACCACGTCCTCCGACTCCGCCTCGACGATATACCCGAAAACCCCCTTGCCGCAGTAGAGCGGCTCCAGGCCGAATGCGTCGATAAGCGCCTTCGGTGCTTCGACCTCGACGGGCGGATCGGCCGGGAGGTCTATGGACAAAAGCCCGCTGTCTTTTCTAGCCGTGAGGTCTCCGCTCAGCGTATGAAAAACAGCCGTCTCGTTTGGGGCCATGTATCCGGCCTCCCACAGGACGTGCGCGCTCGCGAGCGTCGCGTGCCCGCAGAGCCTGACCTCCGTCGTCGGCGTGAACCACCTCAGGCGAAACCCGCCGTCTTCCTTATATAGAAACGCCGTCTCCGAAAGGTTCATCTCCGCCGCGACCCCCTGCATCCACCCCTCGTCCGCCGGCGAGGTCATAATGCACACGGCCGCCGGGTTCCCCGAAAACGGCTTGTCGGTAAAGGCGTCTACGTGATATATATCGAGATTCATCTTCCATGCACCTCGGGGCTGAATTCGGCCTCGTTCCCCGGCCCGGCCGCATCGCCGGGAAATCCGGCCTTCTCTCGTGCGATTGCCGCTTTTTACGCCCGTTATCTTGGGGTTTTCGCCGGTATAACGTAAGCTTATAAATGTAAGCATACACGAAGAGCCGAATTGGAAAACATTTGACAATTCGGATTATTTCTTTATTTTAATAGGGCTCTCGCAATTAAAGCCCTACGCGGAAGCGAACGCTGTGCCGCCTGGATCCTGATTTTCGGGACCGGGACGGAGGAGAATTTGAAAAGAGACAGCCGGGACGGAACGATGTCCGTACCCCACAATAAAATGACTACTACGAAAGCCGGTGGAGACGTTTTTCGCTCTCTGTCCGGCTTTTTTTGTTTCAGGCGGGGATCATGAAGAAAAAAACGGTTCCGATGTTCAGGCGGATGAAGGAAGACGGCGTCAAGATCGTGATGGTAACGGCCTACGACGCATCTACCGCACGCATGCTCGACGAGGCCGGCGTGGATATGATCCTCGTCGGCGATTCGGTCGCCAACGTCATGCAGGGGCATTCTACGACGCTCCCCGTGACGATGGACGAGATGCTCTACCACACGAAGATAGTGTCACGGGGCGTCCGAACGGCCCACCTCTGCGCCGATATGCCCTTCATGTCGTTCCAGGCGTCCAAGGAAGAGGCGGTGCGTAACGCGGGCAGGTTCATAAAGGAATCCGGCGCGGAATCGGTAAAGTTCGAGGTTACGGAAGACCTCCTCGATACCGTCTACGCCGTCCACGGCGCTGGCATACCCGTCGTCGGCCACATCGGCCTCCGCCCGCAGGCCGTCCTCGAAATGGGCGGCTATGTCGTCCAGGGGAGGGGCGAGGAGGAAGGCAAAAAGCTCGTCCGGCTCGCAAAGGCCGTCGAAAGCGCGGGCGCGTTCTGCATACTGATGGAAACCGTGCCGCAGTCCGTCGCCAAGGAGATAACCGACGCCGTCAAGGTGCCGACGATAGGCATAGGCGCCGGGCCGGGGTGCGACGGGCAGGTGCTCGTCGTAAACGACCTCCTCGGGCTATCGCCCGAGCCGCTGCCGAAATTCGTGAAAAAGTATGCCAACCTGAGGGAAGTCGTGGACAGCTCCACGCGTAAATTCATAGACGAGGTCAGGAGAGGGATTTTCCCGTCGAGCGAACACTCCTATGACTGAGAGCACGCGAATGGTGGTCGTAAAAGGCGTAGACGAGATGAAGGCCGTTTCCCGCGCCCTCCGGAAGGACGGGAAGACGATAGCGTTCGTCCCGACGATGGGGGCTCTCCACGAGGGGCACCTCACTCTAATGGCCGAGGGCAAAAAGCGCGCGGACGTGCTCGTCGCCAGCGTCTTCGTCAACCCCGCGCAGTTCGGCCCCGGCGAAGATTACAAAAAATACACGAGAGACACCGAGGGCGACCTCGACAAGATGCGGCGCATAGGCGTTGACGTCGCTTTCTTCCCCGAACCGGGCGAGATATACCCGCCGGGCTTCCAGACGTACGTAGAAGTGACGGAGCTTGAGAAGCCCCTCTGCGGGGCCTCGCGCCCGGGCCACTTCAGGGGCGTTGCCACTGTCGTGCTGAAGCTATTCAATATAGTAAGGCCCGACGCCGCACTCTTCGGCAAAAAGGACTACCAGCAGCTACAGGTTATCAAAAGAATGGTCAGGGACCTCGACCTCGACGTCGAGATAGTCGGCATGCCTGTCGTAAGGGAAGCCTCGGGCCTCGCCATGAGCTCGCGGAACGCCTATCTCTCGGAAGAACAGAGGACGAGGGCCGGCGCGCTCTCCAGGGCGCTCGGAGAGATAAAAAGGAAATTCGACGGCGGGGAAAGAAACGCCGCGGCGCTCCTCGAATCCGGAAGGCGGGTTCTCACGGACTCGTCCGCCGGGGACATAGATTATCTCGAAATAAGAAACGGAGATACGCTCGAAGAGGTGAAGCTCGCTTCGCCGGGCGACGTCGCCGCGCTGGCCGTAAAGGTGGGCCGTGCAAGGCTTATAGACAACATAGAGCTTTAATTTCCACAGGGGAGGTTATAGTAATGCAGAGAACGCTTTTGAAGTCCAAGATCCACAGGGTCACGGTCAGGGAGGCCGACCTCGAATACGAGGGCAGCATCACAATAGACAGGGATCTCATGGACGCGGCCGATATGAACGAATATGAGCAGGTCCACATATTCAACGTGACTAACGGCCACAGGTTCGTAACCTACGTCATAGAGGGCGGGCGCGGCTCGGGCGACATATGCGTTAACGGCGCGGCGGCCCACCTGGCGAAAAAAGGCGACATCCTCATCGTCGCGAGCTTTTCGGCCTACAACGAGGCCGAGTGCATGGTGCACAGCCCCAGGCTCGTTTACGTGGACGGCGCGAACAAGATCACGAAGATAAAGCCGGCCGTGGACAGGCTCCAGGTTGCCGGGAGCTGAGCATTTGCGAAGAAACCCGGAAACACAGGCATATACAACTTCTCCGGGGGCCTTTTTGAATCCCCCGGGCCGGGAATATCGTATAAGCATCGATATTGTTGAATCAAAAAAATTTGAATTGACCTGAAGCTTAACCGTATAAATTACATCAAAAATATTGACAGACGCTGTTATGGAGGTTATAAATGTTAGCTATAAAGGAGGAGAAAGGATACGTGAGTTGTATTCGACGCATCCTTCTATAATCACTTCTAGCTGACATCAAATTCGAGCCTTCTGAAGTGGAGAACATACTATGAAAGCCGTCATACTTGCAGCCGGTAGAGGCAAAAGGCTTTATCCCTATACAAAATACATTCCGAAGTGCCTCCTTGATATCGGCGGCGAAACCATCCTTGAGCACCAGATAAATCACATCAGGGACTGCGGCATTGACGAGGTCGTCATAGTCGTCGGGTTCGGATTCGAAAAAGTCGAAAATTTCTTAAGGAATTACGATGGGTTGGGCATGAGGATAAAGACCCTCTACAACCCTTTTTACCAGACGACGAACAGCCTCATCTCTCTCTGGATAGCGCGCGGAGAGATGGACGACGATATAGTGGTCATGAACGGGGACGACGTCTTCGAAATAGACGTCCTGGAGCAGGCTCTCCGCATGCGTGACGAGAAGATATGCCTTCCCATCAAGCGCAAGTCCAGCTACGAAGACGAGGACATGAAGGTCGTCATAAAAGAAACCAAAATCGTGGATATAAGCAAAACGCTCACAAACCGCGCGTCCGCCGAATCCGTGGGCGTAAGGGTGTTCAGGGACACGGGCGTCGAGCTCATGAAAAGGGCCATAGAGGAAGAAATGAGGACCGTCGGGGCCGAAAACAAGTGGTACATATCGGCCATACACAGGCTCATCAAAAAGGGATACAAGGTTAAATCCCTCGATATTAACGATCTTTTCTGGATGGACGTCGATTACCCGAGCGATCTCTTCAAAGCCAGGTTCAATTCAAACAAATTCATCAAGAAATCCTATCAGGAAAGGGTCCTCCGAGTTGTAGAAACAAGCTGACACAATGGACCATGCAATACTCGTAGCCGCCGGCACCGGTATAGAAGGAGAAAATCTGAGCGCTTGCGGAGAGACGGAGTTCGGCTCTCTGCCCCAAATCAAGCGGCTGGTCATAACCGCGCAGCGGGCCGGCATCAGGTATTTCACCATCATCACCGACAGGCCCGACACCCCGCTTAAGGGGCTCCTCGCCGGCGACAAGCGCATCGACAGCAGCATAAGCTGGCACACTCTCGGCGCGGATATCACACTCGGCGACTCCCCATCGCTCATCATACAATCGAACCTCATCACCACCCCGAAGGCGCTCTCCAATTTCATGGAGGAAGAGCCCGCCCCTGGCGAGATATCCGTCCTCGTGGACGAATCGAAGGACGCGTGGATAAAGGCGAGCGGCGACGAGGTCACCGACCTCTATTCGAGCGGCGGCAGGGCCGTGGGGGCGTTCATGGCCCAGGGCAGGCTCCTCGAAAAGTCGATCATGGACTCCATGTCCATAGGCACATTCGTCAAAGAGCACATAAGCAGGGAAAAGGTCAAGTTCCGTAAATTCAGCGACAGCTACTGGATGAGGCTCTCTTCCAACGACAAGGATTCCGCGAAGAAGGCGGAAGAGCTGATATTCCGCTACGTTGGCAAAACCGCGACGGGCTGGCTCGCGAGGGTGGTGAACAGCAAAATATCGCTCCCCACGAGCAAGCTTCTCGTCAAAACCCCCCTCACTCCCAACATGATAAGCGTCCTGATAAACGTCATCGGCGCTCTCTGCGGGGTATTTTACGCAATCGGGCATCCGGTGATCGGCGCCCTCTGCATGCAGGCCGCCACCATACTCGACAGGTGCGACGGGGAAATAGCCCGGGTCAAGTTAATGGAAACTAAAAAGGGGCAATGGGTGGACACCATCTCGGACCAGGTTACGGTGCTTTCGTTCATTCTCGGCGTCCCCATAGGCTACTATTCCCTCACACATAACCCGATAGCCCTCGTTCTGGGGGGTATAAACCTCTCTATTTTTATATTTTTTGTAATATGGTCCTTTTACTTCCTGAAGAAATATACGGACTCCGGAAGCCTCGTCACCTATTTCGAAGTGGACAAGCTCGTGGAGAAGAGCAAGACTTCGACGGTACGCAAAGTGATAAAATTCTTCCGCCCGGTCAGCAGGCGGAACGTCTACTCCCTCGCTTTTCTCTGCTTTGCAATAGTAAGCGGCTACCCGCTCGTCCTTGGATTTACCACGGCCGGCCTCATACTGTTTTTCATCCATCAACTGGAAGATATAATTAAATTGCGTAAAATTAATCCAGAGAGCAGCAATCTCTTAAAATAACACCTTGCGGGAAGGAAGCTCACCATGGAAGAGAAGAAAAATGGAACAGACGCCCCGAAGAACGGGCAGAACGGCCCCTCCGTAGCCGACTACGAGGTCAAGGAGTACATGCCGGGCCTGATGACCACAGTGATCAAGATGGTCGAAAAGACGAACGTGGCGTTCGCGAAAAAAGGCAATCTACCGATTTATCCCAAATCGACATTCCCCTGGGTAGCCGAGGTTGAAAAAGACTGGAAGAAGATAAGGGCCGAGCTCGACAAGGTCATGGAAAGAAGGGACGACCTCCCGAATTTCCACGACATCATGGACGAGGTAAGGACCATAACCAGCGACAACATGTGGAAGACGTTCTTCCTCGCCGGGTACGGCCTCGAAAGCGACGAGAATTCCAGGCGATGCCCCGACACCATCGAAATCCTGAAGCGGATTCCGGGCATGAAGACGGCGTTTTTCTCGATTCTCGCGCCGAAAAAGCACATCCCGGCGCACAGGGGGCCCTACAACGGCGTTCTCCGCTATCATCTGGGGCTCATAGTGCCCGAGCCGAAGGAAATGTGCAGGATTCGAATCGAAGACAAGATAACGCACTGGGACGAAGGGGACAGCATCGTATTCGACGACACGTTCGAGCACGAGGTATGGAACGACACAGACGGGTTCAGGGCCGTCCTTTTCGTGGACTTCGTCCGCCCGGTCATGTTCCCGTTCAACCTTTTTAACGAATTCCTGATTAACGCCGCGTCCTTCGCGCCCCTCATAAAAGAGGCCGAGGTCAGGCACAAGAAGTGGGAAAAAGACTTTTATAAACAGTAGGCGTACGAGCGCCTTCCGGCCGCGGCCGCCGCGCCCGGAAGGCCGCACCGCCGCTTTTTAAGCGTATGTCCTCCCATCCCCCGATGCCGCGGGAAAATTACACCTTGACAAACCCGCCAATGTCCTTATCTTAATAGTCCTTCGGAGTCAGCTTTATCAAGAGAGCAAAGGCAATTACAATGGCCCGATCGATTGACGGCGTCCGCCGCGCGGACGCCTCGAAACGGCACGGACAGAACGTATCCGAAGCCGTATCACCACTAAACGATTGAGGAGACCCCCCCGAGTATGGCGACCAGCAAAAAGGCAGCAGAAGCTAAAAAGAAACCCGCGGCGAAGAAGCCCAGGACTGATTGGCGCGAGGAGATAAGGCTCATGCTACTCCAGATGAGAAAGGAGCTCCTCCAGGACGTCTCACAGTCGATGCGGGCCGAATCCGACCACCTCAAGTTCGACATAGGCGACTTTTACGACCACGCCTCGACCGACAGGGACAGGGAGCTTGCGCTCATGCTTGCCGACCGCGAAAGGGAGAAGCTCACCCTCGTGGACGACGCCCTCAAGAGGATAGAGAACGGCACGTACGGCATCTGCGAATCCTGCGAGGAAGAGATAGACAGGGAAAGGCTCGCGGCCATGCCGTTCACGAAGCTCTGTCTCTCCTGCCAGGAAGACCTCGAAAGACAGTAACGGCGGCCCGCAAGGGTGCCCGCGTGATTTAGACCGGCGCGCCGGGCGCTGCGCGGCGGCGGAGCTTTATCCGCACGAGGTTTCAGAGCGCGGCGCGTACAGGACCCGTTTACCGCGCGGAACCGCACGGTAAACCGTGGGGCGCAGGCTCCGGTTAAGGCCCTCGCCGGGGCGTAAGACACTGCCCGGCCGGGAGACGTTTAGCGAGGTATCGAGAGCCGCGCCGCGTAAGCCCGGCACGTCGTCCGCTGTAAAGGGAATTACCGCTTTCCGAGTCCTTCGAGGCTCCCCTCGTACGGGTCCCCGGCGACGCCCGCTTCCGTGATTATGGCTGTCACGTTCTCGTGCGGCGTAACGTCGAATGCCGGATTGAACACCTTTACGCCGGCGGCCACTCTCTTCCCCGAAACGTGCGTCACCTCGTCGGGGCTCCTTTCCTCGATTGGTATCCCCCCGCCGTCCGCGCATTCGTAATCCACGGTCGAGATAGGCGCGGCGACGTAAAAGGGAATCCCGTGCGTCTTCGCCAGGACTGATATCGTGTACGTCCCTATCTTGTTGGCGACGTCGCCGTTACGGGCTATCCTGTCGGCCCCGACTACGACGGCGTCCACCATGCCGCTACGCATCACGTGCCCGGCCATGTTGTCCGTTATCAGCGTTACGGGTATGCCGTCCCTGTCGAGCTCCCACGCCGTGAGCCTCGCGCCCTGGAGGAACGGCCTCGTCTCGGTGGCGATTACCTTTATATCCTTCCCCGCCTCCCGCGCCGCGCGTATTACGCCCAGCGCCGTGCCGTAGCCGCCCGTCGCCAGAGCGCCCGCGTTACAGTGGGTCATGACGACGGAGCCCTCTTTTATGAGCCCCGCGCCCCACTCGCCTATGTCCATGCACGTCCGTACGTCCTCGTCGAGCACGCGGACCGCCTCCTCGGCGAGACGCGATTTCATTTCGGCGACGCTCCCCGCCTCGCCCTCGACGAGATTCCCCATCCTCTTTATCGCCCAGGCGAGGTTGACGGCCGTCGGCCTCGTCGCGAGAAGAACGGCCGAGATCTCCTTCAGCCGCGACTTGAACACGCCCCTGTCCCGGGTCTCTATGCCCTGCGCACCGAGGGCGACGCCCATCGCGGCCGCCACCCCTATCGCCGGGGCCCCGCGTATGACCATCCTCTTTATGGCGTCCGCCACGTCCTCGTACGTCAGGCACTCGACGTACGCCTCCTCGTCCGGGAGCCTCGTCTGGTCTATCATCACGACGCGGCCGTCTTTCCACTCTATCGTTTTAAATGAAGACATTTTTTCCACCTTATTATTAGAATACCGGCTATAAAATCAGGCCCCGTTCACGCCGTAACTACGTATTACGCCCCGGCGTCGCGGTGCAGCGCCAGCTCCAGTGCGACCCACTCGCCGTCCACGTGCTCCGCCGAAAGCGTGAACCCGGCCTTCAGCATGCCCTCGACGGCCTCGCCCCTTCTCATCGCAGGGATGCCCGAAAGGACGAGCGTCCCCCCCGGGGCGAGCCGCTTTTTGAACTCCTCGCGCATGAGGAATATGGGCTCCAGGTACACGTTGGCCACGATGAGGTCGTACTCCCCGGTGACGCTCTGAATGTATCCGCAGAAGAGCTTCACCTTCCCCGCGACGGAGTTCCTTTCCGCGTTCTTTACGGATTCCTTCATCGCGACAGGGTCCGTGTCGAAGGCCGTTACGTCGGGGACCCCGAGCTTCGAAGCCGTTATGGCCAGTATGCCGCTCCCGCAGCCGACGTCGAGCATCCTTTTCACACGCCCGCCCTCGTGATGACGCTCTATAGCCGCTATGCAAAGGCGCGTCGTCTCGTGGTGCCCCGTCCCGAACGCAAGCGAAGGGTTTATCTCCACGACTACCTCGCCGCCCCCGGGCTCGTGCTCCTCCCACGGCGGGACCACGACGACCCTCTTCCCCGCCCTCACCTTCCCGAGGAGCGTCTTCCAGACCTCCCAGCTCGTCCTGTCGAGGAGCTCCGCCCGGACGGGCCCCACCTCGGCCCCGGGAATCGTCTCGAGGACGAAGGCTATGAACCCCCTTAGATCCTCCATTAGCGAGGAGAGATCCGTATCCATCGGGAAGTACGACGACAGCTCGTACCCGCCTCCGGGCTTTATGTCCTCGGCCACGCCGAGCGAGCCCGCGCCCAAAAGAAAATCGGACAGGAGCTCCACGGCGTTTTCCGTCGTTTCGAACGTTAGCTGCGACACCTTGAGCAGTTCGGGATTCTCGTGCGGCATGAATATAAAAACCTCTCATAATCATAACCAATTATTCAGGAACTTCTAACCCTCGGCCCGGCGGCGTATCCCCTTCGCGCGCGGCGAAACCCGCGCTTTGCACCTTATGCTTCAGGTGCTATAATTTTCCCCTATGAATGACGAGAAGCTCAAGCATTTCAGACAGGTTCTACAAAGTAAAATCGACGGCCTGATGGGCACGGCCGAAGACACGGTAACGGAGATGAGCGAAGGGGACGGCACCTTCCCCGACCCCCTCGACAGGGCGCTTTCGGAATCGAGCAGGACCATAGAGCTCAGAAAACGCGACAGGGAGCGAAAGCTCATTCAAAAGATACAAAAGGCTATTCAAAGAACCGAAGACGGTACGTACGGCATTTGCGAGGTATGCGGCGAAGAGATAACCGAGGACAGGCTCGAGGTGCGTCCTGAAACGACGCTCTGCATAAGCTGTAAGGAAGAGCAGGAAGAAGTGGAAAAGCAGTTCGGGATGTAACGGTTACGGCGCGGGCGGCGCCGGGTTCGTCTACTGCCCGCCGAAGACGTAGCCCGTAAAGAAATCGGCGTCCGACTCTTCAACTATAAGCCACTTTCCATCTATCTTCGCCAGAGAAATCCTTTCTATAATCCTGAACTTGCTCTTGCTGCCTTCTATCGAGGCATCGACGTACGTCTTCTGGACGACGTGCGCCTTCTTGCCGTCGGAGGTAATCGTCCTGTCGGCGTTCCTTACGGAGAGCTTGTCGAAGAGATCGACGTTTATCCTGAAATTCTTTTCGACCTCTTCCGGCCCGACGGTCTTCCCCTTCTTTTCCTGCTCGTAATCCGGGGAGACGAGCGTCATGTAGAGCGCGGCGTCCTTGGTCTCGAACGCCTTCGTGCGGGCGTCGAGGACGCGGTCTATCTCCTTGTCCCCGCCGCCTCCGCAGGATACGGCCGCGACGAAGAGGATGGAAAGAAATACGATAAGGCGTGAACGGAGCATTATCCTGGCTGCGCTGCGGGCTCTGCGTTTTCTTCGGGCGGCGGCGTGGTCTTGCCCTGTATGTCGCTCAGAAGCGAGCTCGCCTTGCCGGAATACTTCTCGTTGGGGAATTTCTGGACGAGCGTGTTGAGGGTCTCGCGCGCAAGCTCGTACTTCTCGTCCCTGGCGTAGGCCCTTCCGAGGAGCCAGAGCGCTTCCTGGTACTTGTCGGTGTCGCTGTAATCGTTTACCACTATGCTGTACCTGCCCGCGGCCGCCTTGTAGTTGTCCCTTTTCGAGTAGAAGTTGCCGATATATATCTCCCTTCTGGCGAGCCTGTTCCTGCAGCGGTGTATGTTCTCCATTGCCTGCGGGACATCGGGTGCGTCGGGGTACTTTTCGACGAATGTATTAAACCACTGCAGCGCCATTCTCGTATTCGTGGGGTCGCGGTCGATGCTCTTTATTTCCTTGTAATACGACATCCCGACCTGGAACGTTGCATACGGCGCTTCGGCGTTGCCCGGATGGCGCTTTAAGAATTCCTCGTATTCTATCGCTGCCTGCTCGTAATCGCCCCGCTTGTAGAAGGTGTCCGCCGTTCTCACCTCGGCGAGGGCGGCGTACGGGCTGTACGTGTACCTGAGCTGAATCTCCTTCAGGTATGCGAGGATGAGGTCGTAATCCCTTCCCCTGAATATCCAGGGGAAGCCTCCCTTGTCCGCGTTTAGCTCCTCGACGGCCGTGTCGTAAAGCTCCTGGTCGGACATATCCCTCGGGACCTTCAGAGTACCGCAATTGACCACGAAGAGGAGAGAAATGGTCAACGTCAGAAGGGCAATGGTTTTCGTCATGAAGTCCTATAGTATTTTGATAAAAATATCGGTGTCAAGTATATACGGAAACAGCCCGGATGTTAAACGGTGACCGCACGACGGAACGAGCCGCGCTTGACGGCCCGGGACGGGGAATAAACGGGGCGCAGCGGCCGTGGGAATCCCGGCCCGCGTATCCTCCGCACCCCCCGCCGGGAGAGGCGTCCGGATATTATTTATGTATGCCGCCGCCCGTTCGAGACGGCCCGTCTTTATATTAACGCGAGCCCGGCCCGCCGCTCCGGGAGTATGGCCGGGATTACCGCAGCGTCAGAACCTGCCGTACGGGTTCCTCGACGAGGGCATCCGTCCCCTGGACGGAGGGGCCGACCCCCCACCTCCACCGCCGCCGCGTCCGCCCCTGCTGACCGACCTCTGTATCGTCTGCCTGACGCGGTTCGTTATCTGGCAGGAGCCGCCCGACTCGGAATAAGCCTGTATGTAAAGCGTCCGCCCGGACGAGGTCCTCGAAAGGCTCACGCTCAAGGAGGCGTTGCCCGACCCGTCCGCGACCGCTGTCCCAAGGCCCGCGGGCCTCGAAAGATCGAGCGATTTCCCCCTGCATGCGCCGCTCGTTATAGCCGTTCTGCCGGCTGCCGTCGAATAGTTGAACCTGACCCTGGCCCCCGGGGGAACCCCCGTGACGTTTATCGTGTTGGGTACGCCCGCCGCGCCCGGGTCGAGAGGCGACAGGGCGGCGTTGCCCGAAGAAGGAGCCGGCGGCGACGTCGGCGCCGCGGTCGGGGCCGGTGTCGGCTGCGGAGAGCCCCCGCCTGACACGAGCGTCACTGCAAAATCCGCATTCACCCTGCCCTCCCCGAAGTAATTCGAGGGTCCGATATTTTCCGCCGTATCCTTGAGAATCTCCTCGACCTCCGCATTGGTCAGCGACATGTCCGCCGACCATACGAGCCCCGCGATGCCGCTTACGATCGGGGAAGAGAAGGAAGTCCCCGACCAGTACGTGTAAAAGCTCCCGGGCGTGCCCGACGTCCCTATGGCGTTGTAGATGCTGACGCCGGGGGCCGCGAGGTCGATAAAGCTCCCGTAGCTGGAGAACGACGCCTTCACGTCCCCGTTGGTGGTCGCCGATACGGCGATTACGTTATCGGCCGACGCCGGGCACTGCCTTAGACTGTTCCCGCTGTTGCCGGCCGACGCCACTATAAGGATACCGCTCTGCCATGCAAGGTTTATCGCGTCCTGCTCCGCCCTGGTCGGCCCGGAAGAATTGCATTCCCGTCCGAGGCTCAGGTTTACGATCACCCTTTTCGAAGGATTCCGAAGCGCGTACTCGCGCACGAACATCATCCCCTGCACCATGTCCGTGACTGTGCCGCCCCCGCCGTCCGTGAGCACCTTTACGGGAAGCACGCGGCAGTTCCAGCACACGCCGGCCACGCCGACGCGCTCGTTCGTCGCGGCGGCGGCCGTTCCGGCGACGCCGGTTCCGTGGCCGTGCCCGTCCTCGGTATTCGCGCTGCAGTTTTCCTCGTTGGGCATGCCCACCACGTTACACCCCGGAAGGAGCTTCGTCCCGAGGTCGTCGTGAGACGATTCCACGCCGGTGTCGAGAACGGCTATTACGACGTTCGAGCTGCCCTTCGTTTTATCCCACGCCCCGGGCGCGGCTATCTTGCCAAGATACGACTGGCGGCTGTAGCCCGGGTCGTTGGGTGTCGCATCCGCCCAAACATAGTAGTTCTTCTCCACGTACTCTACGTCGGGGGCGCTCCTGAGCTCGGCTTCGAGCGCTTCGAGAGAACCCCCCGAGCGCGTCTTCAAAACGACCATTCCGAGCTCTCTCCACGACCGCTTGACGGTAGCGCGGTCCATGCCCCGTATGCCTCTGGTAGAAATATCCGTCCCGCTGTCTTTCATCTTGACGATGAGCTCGTCCGGAACATAGCCCCCTTCGGCCGATGAGACCCTCGTAAAAGACACGGACAAAATAAGAAGCAGGCCCGGAATTACAAACCACCGTGATTTGAGTGACATTAATATCCTCCATTAGAACCGGTGAGACGGAGCTACGCCGGCGCCTTTCTTGCCCTATATATTAAAATAACTATTCTCGTTTTAAAATAGTGCAATGTTCGTGCCATTTTACAGAGGTATAAAAGCAATGTATTTACAGATGATTAGCGGCGTCGCCGATGGCGAATACTTCAATCGGCTTACAAATATCGCGGTGCTGAGACAATATGCGTCATATCTGTCCAAAAATTGCACACGGTGAAAGTTAGAATCGAGGCCTCAGGAGAGTGCGATCCTGAGCTCGCCGGCGTCTATATTTATCCCCTTTCGGAGCGCGGGGGTGTCGTCCGCCCCGCCGTCCGCGGCGAGGACGACGTAAGGCAGTATGGCATTCGAAAGGGCGTACGTGGACGTACGCGACACGAGCGCCGGCATGTTCGTCACGCAGTAATGCGTCACACCGTGCCTCACGTACACGGGTGCGTCGTGTGTCGTCGGTTTGCTCGTCTCCGAGCACCCGCCCTGGTCTATCGCGACGTCTACGAATACGCTACCCGGCTCCATCCCCGCGATCATTTCCTTCGTTATAACCTTCGGCGCCCTGAGGCCCGTGACGAGCACCGCGCCGACGACGAGGTCAGACGCGGCAAGGGATTCGGAAACGACGTCGGGGTAAGACGGCAGCGTCCTGACGTTGCCGCCGAACTCCGCGTAGAAGAATTCGAGCTTCTCCGGCTTGTTGTCGATGACGGTGACCTCGGCCCCGAGCCCGACGGCGGAAAGAACCGCCGCTAGCCCGACGACCCCGCCCCCTATGACAGTAACCCTCCCGCTCCTGACGCCCGCCGCGCCGCTGAGGAGCACGCCCTTCCCTCCCTTCGATTTCTGGAGAAAATGCACCCCGACCTGCACCGAAAGCCTCCCGGCGACCTTGCTCATCGGGGCGAGGAGAGGGAGCGACCCGTCTTCGAGCTCGACGGTCTCGAAGGCGACGGCGCGGCACCCGGTCTTCTTGAGCGCCGTGACGAGCCCCGGCGCGGCCGCGAGGTGAAGGTAGGAAAATATGACGTGGCGCTCTTTTATTAACGGATATTCGGAGGGAAGCGGCTCTTTCACTTTTACTATCAGCTCGGACTTTTGGAAGAGCTCCTTCCCGGTGGCTACTATACGCGCGCCGGCTTCGGTGTATGCAGCGTCCGCTATCCCGCTCCCCGCTCCCGCGCCCTTCTCGACGTAGACTTCATGCCCCCGCCCCGCGAGCACGTGCACGGCATCCGGCGTAAGCGCCACCCTGTACTCCTGGATCTTTCTCTCTTTCGGAATCCCTATATTCATGGGAATCAGATAATAGCACCTTGAGCCCGCGTTTTAAAATAACGCCCCCGGGACCCGGGGCAATTTACCGGGCGCGCCGGCCCGCAGGGCATCAGTGCGGCTTCTCCGCTATGATCCAGCTGTCGATCGTACACACGGCATGCTCCGATTTGTGCTTGTATTTTTCGGCCAGCCTGATCTCGCCGCGCTTATACAGGTCCACAACGCCGGGATGCTCGTAATGGTACGATGACACGATGCCCAGTCCCGCCAGCCGGAACAATTCCTCCATGTCGTCCACGCGGAGCCTGTTCATGTACATGAAATGGTTGTGAACGATCCTGTCCCACTCGCCGTCCTCGTAGCCGAGGAAGTTGACGAAATGAATCGATTTATCGTGGTGCGCGAAATGGTCCGAGAAATCCACCCTGTGAACGAACAGGCCGTCGTCGCGAATAACCCTTGCGCCCTCGACGAGTATCGAGGCTATAACTTCGGGTGGTATATGCTCGAACACGTTATACGATGTGAGATAATCGACCGTCTTTTCGGGCAGATCGAGCCTCGAAGCGTCCATCGGGGCCATGTACTCGACGTGGAACAGTTCGAGCAGCTCGGCCTGGCCCGGGTCCCTGCCGGCCGTGTCCATGAGGAGCGAGAACCTGTCCTCGACCATCCGGTCCCCGAACAGCGCCCTTATCTCACCCTCGTTCCGGCTTATGTATCTAAGGTCGTCCCTTACGAGCTCGGGCTTTAGATATGGGTTTAAATCGACCGTTATTATTCTCTCCGCGCCGAGCAGCCAGAGCGCGATCGGGGTATTTATCCTCCAGCCCGTCCCGATCTCGAGAATAGAGCTGTCCCGGACGCTTCTGCCCGAAGCCTCTATCATCTCGCTGGTCTTTATACCCGCCTTCAATCCGATAACCGGGTTCACGTTACGGAGCGATCCGTAATGACGCTGAATCCAGTAGTAAATATTGTAGGCGAACGCCTGCGGCAATATAGAAACGGCGTTCTGAATCTTCGCTTTCGTTTTCCAGCCCATATATTCGGCTTCATCCCGGATAGCCCTACGAATTGCTACCGAGCCGACCGGGACGTCTTATAATTTTACTCGCGACGTATGAAAAACTAAATAAACTGTATAGCAAAACAGGCGCTGGTGCTACCCTGTATTCCTGAATCTATGCCTCTTTGGGAATGGTGTACTGCCCCCTTTTCTCAAGCCTGGTTCAAGCGGGGCCTGTCTTCGAAGGAGATCATTCACACGCAGGCGTCGAGCACCCATTGCGGACGGCGTCTACGACCTCTCGTACGGCATCGGATATGAGATTCGGATGCTCCTGGTGTATGTAATGACCGCTGTCCGTGTCGGTGACGTACTTTGAACCCGGCACCTCGCTCACGAACCCGGCCCTGGCATCCGGAACGGCCTGAAAAATTTTATCCAGGAACGCACGCGCTTCATCCGGCGGCAGGTTCAGGGCATCGGCGGCGGCAAGGGCGAACGGCTCGGTCGAGGAGAACACTACAAGGGGCAGAGGCCCGAACGGAGGGGAGGCCAATTCCTGTTCGAGATTCGTCTGGTTTTCGAGCCACTCCTGCTCCGGATATACGCTCAGGCCCTCTTCAGTCGGCGATTGCACCTTCTTCCAGTCCTCCCATTCCTCGTCGGTGAGCGCGCTGCGGAGCTTGTAGGGGAGATAGTCGACGAGGACGAGCCCGGAGACTTCCTCGGGGAAGTTGCTCGTGTAGTACTTGGCCATGGCGCCTCCCCAGGAATGCGCGACCACGACGTATGGGCCGGGCTCTCCGAATGCGGTCAGCAGGGCGCGAAGGTCCGCTATCGATTCTTCGAGGGTGATAGGCTGGGGGATCGCGTCGCTGCGGCTCTTCTCAAAGTCGTTCGGTCCGTCGCCGGTCGCGACTATAGTCCCCGGACGGTCGTAGGCGCATACCCGCGTAGTTTTGGTGATCGCGGGATAAACGGCCTCTTCCGAAGGGACTCGCGACGTGGTCCATGATTCGGTGCGGTCCAGCAGCCCTGATATGAACACGACTGTCGGGCTCCCCGTGCCGCGGCACTCGATGTACATCTTGCGGCCGTTGCCTATGTCGACCAGGCCGGCGAAGTCGTTATCGTTATTGTTCTTGGAATCGCAGCCCATGAACACCGCCGTCAGGAAAATACCAAGAATTATCAAACCCGGTTTAGTCCACATCTTCATTTCTTCCTCCACCCCTGATTCAGTCTAGCCATCATAGGTTATTGCCCTTTCCTTGTCAATCAGCATTCTTATTATTCAATTCAACCATAAGTGAGCTAGTTCCTGGTTTTACTTACGACTCTTTTTACCAGGACGGATTACCTCTGCAGCATAGCGGCCGTGTATAGTGCGAAATCCTCCTCTATCCTGTCATTCCGTAACGATTTCGAGCGAGCGAGACAGGCCACGCCTGCAGGAAACCGGCGTAGCAGCGACGGAGAACTTTCCACCGACTGCGCGACTCAACTACTGTCATTCCCTAATGCGTGTATAGGGAATCCATTTCCGCATGCAATTCGTCAAGAGTTTTCCCTCCCCCTGTCAGGGGGAGGGCACGGGTGGGGGTTACTTCAATCGTTGTCACTCCCAACGATTTCGAGGGAGCGAGGAATCGGACGCCGCTGATTTATTACACAAACGTTCATCCAGTACCGCTCGCAACCTGCCATCTTTAGTATCAAGCCTGTACTTGCCGCGGCGTAGCCCAGAGGGCGAAGCCGGGTCGGGAATCCAGCCTTTGCCTTTCATCCCCCCTTAGGAAAAGGGGGTAGGGGGGATTTATTCTTTTACTCCGTCATTCCTGTGCTTGTCGCGGCGTAGGCAGTCAAGCCGTAGCCGGACAGACAGGAATCCATTCATTTTCTGTTATTCCCAAAGGCCCTCGTCGGGAATCCAGTCTCAGATTTTGCTTTTCATCCCCCTTAGAAAAAGGCCCGTCGCGGCGACTTGTCCGACGAAGCTTTAGCGAAGTCGGAAGCATTGCGTAGCCGGGGGGACATAGAGGGATTTTAATACCATCCATCTCTCACTTGCAGAAAAAGCCCTCGCCAAAAGCGGGATCGTCATTCTTACATTTATCGACACACGCTTCAGGCAGCGTAACCTCTCCCGGGGTATCTTTAAACTCCTGCATTATGGCCCACTCGTCCAGCGCCGGGTCGAGGATGTTTTGAAGACCGAAATGCAGCACTTTCCAAATCCTTTGCGGATTTTCCTGGTCTACATAAAAATCACCCTGCATGATCGGGATCCTGTCTATCGGCAACGGGGCCGGGCGGGACCGTATCGGGCCATTTATAGGTAAGGGTATAGAGCTCGTCGTTGTAAATAAGATTTGTGAAATGTATCGGATACTCCGGGCCGCCGGCAATCATCTGAACGTTGCCGTCTTTCCCTGTCCAGATAAAAGGAACATCCACGCCGAGATCCCGGACAACCCACCTGCCTTCCCAGTTAAAATTTTGCGGGAGCTGAGGCACGGGAGGAGGCCCGTTTGCCTTCGATGAGGAATCGCATGCGATGAGTAACAGCAGGGCGAGCGATGCCAGTATCCTGATTTTTATCATAATTTTCTCCTTGTGAGCGCGGATATCCCATAGTCCGTTACAGTCATGCGATCTCCGCAGCGCCGATTCATCCTTCCCATGATTACATAACCGGCATGGTAATTATATCAAGATAATGTAACAACAATGATTATCACTGGAAAGAGAACCGGTATTTCTGAAAACGGTCACACTTTGCACGCCAGGGCAGGTTGAGACTCTCCCACTCCCGGGACGGCCTCAATATCAGAAGCGAATCGTTGCCACCTTTGATACCTCCCGCACTTCGGACGCAAACGCAATCCTGTGCTCGCAGCGATTGCGAGCGAGCGAGGAATCCCATACTTCCGTCATCCTGAACCGAAGTCCCGGACTCGATCCGGGATCTATTCAGGATCTCGTTTTTCAAGCGTTTCCTTGTCGTACCAGCCCTCGGACAAGTCGGCCATGTCAGGATTAGTCGCCCGTATCAAATCCAGCTTCCAGTCTCTCTTCCAGGATTTTAACTGTTTCTCTCTTGCTATGGCATCGGTTATTGACTCGCTTTCCTCGAGGTACACGAGGTCAGTAAGTCTGTAGCGATTTGTGAATCCCGCGGCTTCCCCGAGCTTGTGTTCAAGAACTCTCCTTTCGAGATTGTTCGTTACGCGTGGTCCGGCGTTTGTTGGACATTATATAAACGTAGGAGGGCATAAGCTGAAGCATAGTAAAAGATTAGATCCTGAATCAAATTCAGGATGACAGACAAAGAAAAACAAGCGAAGCGGACTCTGAACGCACCCCTCCCCCTCCCGGAGATACACCAATCCCGGGAAAGGGATCACAAAAATCGTTTTTTGCATGGAATGTGTGAAACTAAGAAAGATGCAAACACGATCTTCGACAATTACATATTGTGCTGAGATATTTCAAAGCGCGCTCAATGCGCGGTAACTTTTAAACCCCGCAGTTAAGCCACACGGTCAGTTAGTACTCTTCAGCTCAATGCATTGCTGCACTTACACCCAGAGCCTATCAACCTGGTCGTCTTCCAGGGACCTTTAGAAATCTTAAGATTTGGGAGACCTAATCTTGAGGTGGGTTTCCCGCTTAGATGCCTTCAGCGGTTATCCCGTCCGAACATAACTACCCAGCGCTGCCACTGGCGTGACAACTGGTACACTAGAGGTTCGTCCACTCAGGTCCTCTCGTACTATGAGCAGATCCTCTCAAGTCTCCTTCGCCCGCTGCAGATAGGGACCGAACTGTCTCACGACGTTCTAAACCCAGCTCGCGTACCGCTTTAATTGGCGAACAGCCAAACCCTTGGGACCTTCTCCAGCCCCAGGATGCGATGAGCCGACATCGAGGTACCAAACCTCCCCGTCGATGTGGACTCTTGGGGGAGATAAGTCTGTTATCCCCGGCGTACCTTTTATCCGTTGATCGATGACCCTTCCACGTGGGATCACCGGGTCACTAAGACCTGCTTTCGCATCTGCTCGACCTGTCAGTCTCGCAGTCAAGCTCCCTTATGCCTTTGCACTCTACGCCTGGTTTCCAATCAGGCTGAGGGAACCTTTGTACGCCTCCGTTACTCTTTAGGAGGCGACCGCCCCAGTCAAACTACCCGCCTAACATTGTCCTGAACCCGGATAACGGGCTTCAGTTAGAATTCTAATACTACAAGGGTGGTATTTCACTGATGTCTCCACTCCGCCCTGAAGCAGAGTTTCATAGACTCCCACCTATGCTACGCATGCAGCACCAAAATTCAGTGCTAAGGTATAGTAAAGGTGCACGGGGTCTTTCCGTCCCGCAGCGGGTATCCGGCGTCTTCACCGGAACCACAATTTCGCTGAGCATTTGGCCGAGACAGCGCGGCAATCGTTACGCCTTTCATGCAGGTCGGAACTTACCCGACAAGGAATTTCGCTACCTTAGGACCGTTATAGTTACGGCCGCCGTTTACCGGGGCTTCGGTTCAAAGCTTCTCCTGGCGAACCAGGATGACCCATCCCCTTAACCGTCCGGCACCGGGCAGGCGTCAGACCCTATACGTCGTCTTGCGACTTTGCAGAGCCCTGTGTTTTTAGTAAACAGTCGTTACCGCCTCTTTACTGTGACCCGCTTCGGCTCCAATCGCGAGGATTTTCACCTACGGCGGGCACCCCTTATTCCAAAGTTACGGGGCTAATTTGCCGAGTTCCTTAGCCAAAGTTCTCTCACGCGCCTTAGTATACTCAACTCGCCTACGTGTGTCCGTTTACGGTACGGGCACTCAATCATCAACGCTTAGAGGCTTTTCTCGAGAGTTTGGGCTCAATCGCTTTGCGGGGCTATTGCCCCTCGTACTCGCCTCTCGAGGTTAAGAAGAGACGGATTTGCCTGTCTCTTCCCTCTACCGGCTTGAACCGGGTAATCCGACACCCGGCCGACCTACCCTCCTCTGTCACCACATCGCTCCGATTGAGTGGTACGGGAATATTAACCCGTTTTCCATCGACTACGCCTTTCGGCCTCGCCTTAGGTCCCGACTTACCCTGGGAGGACGAGCCTTCCCCAGGAAACCTTAGGCTTACGGCGAGGTGGATTCTCACCACCTTTATCGCTACTCATGCCAGCATTCTCACTTCTCAACAGTCCAGGCCTCCTTACGGTAACCCTTCAGCCCGTTGAGAACGCTCCCCTACCGCTGTATCTAGAGATACAACCCGTAGCTTCGGCACCGGGCTTAAGCCCCGATTCATTTTCGGCGCGAAGCCGCATCGACCAGTGGGCAGTTACGCACTCTTTAAAGGGTGGCTGCTTCTAAGCCTACCTCCTGGCTGTCTATGCGACTTCACATCCTTTACCACTTAGCCCGAATTTGGGGGCCTTAGCTGACGATCTGGGATGTTTCCCTCTCGCCCGAGGAACTTATCTCCCTCGGACTGACTCCCGCACTAAGCAAGGCGGCATTCGGAGTTTGATTGGGTTTGGTAGATCTTTCAACCCCCTAGCCCATTCAGTGCTCTACCTCCGCCCGCCATCATGCGAGGCTATACCTAAATATATTTCGGGGAGAACCAGCTATCACGAATCTTGTTTAGCCTTTCACTCCGATCCACAACTCATCCGATAGGTTTTCAACCCTAACCGGTTCGGGCCTCCACGGAGGTTTTCTCTCTGCTTCACCCTGGTCATGGATAGATCGACTCGCTTCGGGTCTATCTCCAGCGACTCTGCGCCCTGTTCAGACTCGCTTTCGCTACGGCTCCGCCTCTCTCGGCTTAACCTAACGCCACTGAAGATAACTCGCTGGCCCATTATGCAAAAGGTACGCGGTCAGGCATTTCCAGGCGAACCTGGATATAGCCCTTCCACCGATTGCAGGCAAACAGTTTCAGGTTCTATTTCACTCCCCTCAACGGGGTTCTTTTCACCTTTCCCTCACGGTACTTGTACACTATCGGTCGACGGCACGTATTTAGCCTTGGAGGGTGGTCCCCCCAAATTCCCCCAAACTTGCACGTGGTCCGGGGTACTCGGGAATACGATAAGGAAGACTTCGATGCTTTTGTTTACAGGACTGTCACCTTCTATGGTGCAACTTTCCAGATGCTTCTACTAGCATGAAGTTTTGTAACTTCCCGGGAGATTTACGGATCTCCCAAACCGTATCCCACGACTCCGCGCATGCAACGCCCGTAAGCTTACACATGCGTGGTTTAGGCTATTCCCCTTTCGCTCGCCGCTACTAAGGGAATCTCGGTTGATTTCTCTTCCTGAGGGTACTGAGATGTTTCACTTCCCCTCGTTCGCCTGTTAGAGCTATGTATTCACCCTAACATAACCAAGGTTTGCTCGGTTAGGTTGTCCCATTCGGAAATCCCCGGATCACAGCTTGTTTAGCAGCTCCCCGAGGCTTATCGCAGCTTACTACGTCCTTCATCGCCGTCCGTCGCCAAGGCATCCACTATTTGCCCTAAATATCTTAACTGCAAGGTATAAAAATCACCGCAGCATAATAAAGCACGCTTCAATTTATACTCAGCACAATATGTAATTGTCAAAGATCGATGCAAACACTCGTTTGCAGGTTTGCAGTCTTATGGAGGTGAGCGGGATCGAACCGCCGACCTCCTGCTTGCAAGGCAGGCGCTCTCCCAAGCTGAGCTACACCCCCGATTTCGAAAGCAAACCTTGCGAGATGCGGAGCATCCTGCGAGCCGGCCTGAAACCGTCTGGTGGGCCTAGGTGGAGTCGAACCACCGACCTCACCCTTATCAGGGGTGCGCTCTAACCAGCTGAGCTATAGGCCCTCGGTTTCATCTAACTGCAGGCGACTCCACTTAAACTTCAAGAAAGCACCAAAATTTAATAGCAGATAAAGCGAACGTAAGATAGAGAAAGCAGCTTTCTCCGTAATAAAAGGAGGTGATCCAGCCGCAGGTTCCCCTACGGCTACCTTGTTACGACTTCACCCCAATCACCAGCCCTACCTTAGGAGCCTGCCTCCCTTGCGGGTTAGCTCAACCACTTCGGGCAGAACCGACTTTCGTGGTGTGACGGGCGGTGTGTGCAAGGCCCGGGAACGTATTCACCGTGGCAGTGCTGATCCACGATTACTAGCGATTCCAACTTCATGCAGGCGAGTTGCAGCCTGCAATCCGAACTGAGAGCGGCTTTCTCCGATTAGCTCCCCCTCGCGGGATCGCAACGGTTTGTACCGCCCATTGTAGCACGTGTGTAGCCCTGGACATAAGGGCCATGAGGACTTGACGTCATCCCCACCTTCCTCCGGTTTGTCACCGGCAGTCTCATTAGAGTGCCCTTTCGTAGCAACTAATGACAAGGGTTGCGCTCGTTGCGGGACTTAACCCAACATCTCACGACACGAGCTGACGACAGCCATGCAGCACCTGTGTTCCGATTCCCTTTCGGGCACTCCCGCATCTCTGCAGGATTCCGGACATGTCAAGGGTAGGTAAGGTTTTTCGCGTTGCATCGAATTAATCCACATCATCCACCGCTTGTGCGGGTCCCCGTCAATTCCTTTGAGTTTTAACCTTGCGGCCGTACTCCCCAGGCGGTCAACTTCACGCGTTAGCTTCGTTACTGAAGAAATAAATCCCCAACAACCAGTTGACATCGTTTAGGGCGTGGACTACCAGGGTATCTAATCCTGTTTGCTACCCACGCTTTCGCGCCTCAGCGTCAGTATTGGTCCAGAAAGCCGCCTTCGCCACTGGTGTTCCTCCCGATATCTACGCATTTCACCGCTACACCGGGAATTCCGCCAACCTCTCTTGGACTCAAGCCCCGCAGTATTGGATGCAGTTTCAGGGTTAAGCCCTGAGATTTCACATTCAACTTACGAGGCCACCTGCGGACCCTTTACGCCCAGTAATTCCGAGCAACGCTTGCCCCCTCCGTATTACCGCGGCTGCTGGCACGGAGTTAGCCGGGGCTTCCTTTGCAGGTACCGTCAAGTCTCCGTGGTATTAGCACGGAGACCCATCGTTCCTGCTGACAGAGGTTTACGACCCGAAGGCCTTCATCCCTCACGCGGTATTGCTGGGTCAGGCTTTCGCCCATTGCCCAAGATTCCCCACTGCTGCCTCCCGTAGGAGTCGGGGCCGTGTCTCAGTCCCCGTGTGGCCGATCACCCGCTAAGGTCGGCTACCCGTCTTAGGCTTGGTGAGCCGTTACCTCACCAACAACCTGATGGGACGCGGACTCATCTTCAGGAGACAGCCCGAAGGCCGCCTTTTACCCCTGGTTCCATGGAACCTGTGGTCTTATCCGGTATTAGCTCTAGTTTCCCAGTGTTATCCCGGACCTGAAGGCAGATTATCCACGTGTTACGCACCCGTCCGCCGCTGTACTCGTGGCCGAAGCCACTTTCTCGCTCGACTTGCATGTGTTAAGCATACCGCCAGCGTTCGCTCTGAGCCAGGATCAAACTCTTCATAAAATTTTATGAAAGGATTGCTTGCTCTACTTCGCCCGCTTATCTGCTATTCAACTTTCAAAGATCAGAAAATGTCTCAAGGACATTTCGTCAAAGGGACCAATAATATAAATCATCCAAAAGCATTGTCAAGAGCAAAAAATCAAATTTTCAAAAATTCTGTCCGACTGCTTTTGTGGGGGGAATTTAAAGCGCGAATGAAAGAATCCATCAGGCAACTGATTGAATCTAATTCGTCAAAAACTCCTCAACCTTGGAATGAATTGTACACGACTTTTCCGAAGATGTAATAGGGGAGGAAAAATTTTTTGAAAATTGCGTGAAGTTGAAAAGGCGGAGTTTCTGTATTAGTTTTATTCTCCACTCCAGACAAAAAAAGGAAGGTAGAAAAATGGCGTTAACGAACGAGCAGATAAGACGGTATTCGAGGCATCTCATTATGCCCGAGGTGGGCGTGGAGGGGCAGGAAAAGCTCCTTAACGCCAAGGTATTATGTATAGGGGCCGGCGGGCTCGGAGCGCCTCTCGCGCTCTATCTCGCGGCCGCCGGGGTCGGAAAGCTCGGGATACTCGACTTCGACGTCGTCGATTTCAGTAACCTCCAGAGGCAGATAATACATAGTGAAGAGACCCTGGGCGAGCTCAAGGTGGAATCCGCGAAGAACAGGCTTTTGGAGCTCAACTCCGACATAGACATAGTCACGCATAATGAAAGGCTCACTTCCGAAAACGCACTCGAGATATTCAAGGACTACGACATAATCGTCGACGGGACGGACAACTTCGCGACGCGCTACCTCGTAAACGACGCATGCGTCCTCCTCGGCAAGCCCAACGTTTACGGGAGCATATTCAGGTTCGAGGGCATGATAAGCGTTTTCGACGCCAGGAAAGGCCCCTGCTACCGCTGCCTCTATCCCGAGCCGCCTCCACCGGGGCTCGTACCGAGCTGCGCCGAGGGCGGGGTGCTCGGAATCCTCCCGGGCGTAATAGGCACGCTCCAGGCGTCCGAGGTCATAAAGCTCATACTCGAAAAGGGCACTCCGCTTATAGGGAGGCTCCTCTTCCTCGACGTTCTCGAAATGCAGCCGCGCGAGCTTAAATTGAGGAAGGACCCGGACTGCCCCGTCTGCGGCGAGAACCCGACTGTAACCGAGCTCATCGACTACGAAGAGTTCTGCGGGCTCGGAAGGGGCGAAACCGACGCGGATTACGCCCACGACGACGAGCTCGAAATATCCGTCGAGGACTTCCAGGAGCTAAGGACGAAGAACGGCGACCTCGTTCTCATAGATGTAAGAGAGCCCCACGAGTACGAGATATGCAACCTCGGCGCAAAGCTCATCCCGCTCGGCGAGCTCGCCCAAAGGGTGAACGAGCTTGACACCGCCGACGAGATAGTGATCCACTGCCACTCCGGCGGGAGGAGCATGAGGGCGACGAGGCTCCTTAGGAACATGGGCTTTAAAAAGGTGAAGAACCTCCGGGGCGGCATCGACGAGTGGGCCGAAAAGTTCGACCCCGACATGCCGAGGTATTGAAAACCATCCGGGCTCAAAGCCCGTTTCCAGAATGAAAGATCAGGCCGCCCCGGGCAGCGCGATTCGAAGCCGCCCGGGGCGGCTTTTTTGTTTCGAGGGGAGCCGTCGATTCGCCTCCGTGCCGGCTTTTGAGAAGAATTCGAACAGCTCTCGGGCTACGTAAAATAGACGGAATTGACAGCCCCGCTCACCGCGCGTTTCGTTCAGCACGGTCAGGCTATCCACGTCCATCATCGGCACGGGGACCGGCTCGCCGGGTAAAGCCCATGCCCGCCGCCTCTCCCTACGGGCAGATCGATAACGACAAGCGTTTCCGTTCGAGGTAGTCCCGGGCGTGCGCCCAGTCCCGTTCGTGGAGCTCGACGCTCTCGACACGAGCCAGCCAAATAAATTCTGCTACAAAAATATACACCTCAAACAAGAGGCTGGCTACTTAAGCACCACGAAATTTCTCCCATTTTCATAACCATCTGAAATTCTACACATTTTTCATCCGGCACGCTTATTGCTAATTGTCCTTCCAAATCTTTGCGGTGGGAATCTGGTTACAAAAACACCAGCTTCACCCTACGCAGCGCTGCATGGACAACTCGTAAAGATGAAAGCTCGAACCGCCCGGCAATGCTCGGGCAAGGCTGTATCTCCATCGCGAAGGCATGGAGGATAAAAAATCAAGACACGGAGGATTTACAAACATGGTTACGAGAATCGGGATTTTCATAGCGATATTGGGCCTGCTTATCGGTTTAGGCAGGCCGTTTCAGGCTTCCGCTCAGGAAGAGCTGACGATTCTTAACGTCTCCTACGACCCGACGCGCGAGCTCTGGCGGGATATCAACGCGCACTTCATCCCGCTATACGAAAAACAGACGGGGACAAAGCTCACGATCGACCAGTCGCATGGCGGTTCGAGCTCGCAGGCGAGGGCCGTTATCGACGGGCTCGACGCCGACGTCGTGACTATAGCTTCCATAATCGACACCGATGCGATTCGCGAGAAAGGGCTCATCAAAGACGGGTGGGTCGAGGAGCTTCCGAACAGGTCCCTCCCCTACACCTCCACGCTCGTCTTCATCGTGAGGAAAGGTAATCCGAAGGGGATAAAAGACTGGCCCGACCTCGTAAAGCCTGGGGTCGAGGTCATAACGCCGAACCCGAAGACCTCCGGTAACGGCTACCTCACCTTCTTCGCGGCGTGGGGCTCGGTGGTCCTTCGCGGGGGCTCGGATCAGGACGCCGTCGATTACGTTACGAGCCTCTACCAGCACGTTCCCGTGCTCGACTCCGGCGCACGCGGCGCGACGACCACCTTCGTCCAGAAGAAGATAGGCGACGTCAACGTAGCGTGGGAGAACGAGGCCAACCTCCAGGTGCAGCAGTCGAACGGCGAGCTCGAAATAGTGTATCCCCCGATAAGCCTCCTCGCCGAGCCGCACGTCACGCTCGTCGACGCCAACGTCGACAGGAAGGGAACGAGAGCGGCCGCCCAGGCCTACCTCGAATACCTCTACACCGACGAGGCACAGGAGATAATCGCGAAGCATTACTACCGCCCGAGCAACCGGAAGATTCTCGAAAAGTACGGGGACAGGTTCCCGAGTATAAAGCTCTTCAACATCACCGAAATCGCCGAGAACTTCCAGGCCGCTCACAAGCGATTCATCAGCGACGGCGGTGTTTTCGACACCATATACCAGACGAAAAAAGGCTCATAATCGACTCCTTCATTAAACCCTCACCCCCCGCGCCGGCGCCTCCAGCCTCGGTGCGGGGGAGCATTACAGGAAAAGGAACGAACAGGACATGGCAAGTAACCGCAAAGTGCTTCCGGGATTTTCGCTCACGCTGGGCTACACCGTCTTTTACCTCAGCTTTCTGGCGCTGATGCCCGTCGCGGCATGCTTTCTCAAAGCGGGCTCGCTCTCCTTCGGCGAGTTCTGGAACGCGGTCTGGACCGACCGCGCCCGCGCGGCGTACCTTCTCACGTTCGGCGCAGCGGTCATAGCCGCCGTCGTCAATCTCTTTTTCGGGCTCATAATCTCGTGGGTGCTCGTGCGCTACTCGTTTCCGGGGAAGAAATTCATAGACTCGCTGGTAGACCTCCCGCTCGCCCTGCCGACGGCGGTCGCCGGCCTCGTATACTCGAGCCTCTACGTCGAGAGCGGATGGCTCGGCCGGTATCTCGTGCCGATTGGAATCGACGCCGCCTACAGCCGCCTTGCAATAGTACTCGTACTCATATTCATAGGACTGCCTTTTGTAGTGCGGACCGTACAGCCGATACTCGAAGACCTCGACCCCGAGTCCGAAGAAGCCGCTGCCTCGCTGGGGGCCACCAGGTGGCAGAGCTTCCGGAGCGTTATTCTACCCACGCTCCTCCCGGCGCTCATAACCGGGTTCGCACTGGCCTTCGCACGCGGTATCGGCGAGTACGGGGCCGTAGTATTCGTCTCGGGGAACATGCCGTTCAAAACGGAGATAGCCCCGATACTCATCGTTGCGCGGCTAGAGGAATTCAATTACAGCGAGGCCACGGCAATAGCCGTCGTGCTTCTCGTGATCTCCTTCGCCATGCTCGTCCTCATAAACATGCTCGAAAGGTGGAGCGTACGCCATGAGCACTGACGCCATATCGCAAAAGGTTCCGGCCGGGACGGCTGCCGTGGCGACTAAAATAAGAAAGGCCCAGGAAGACCCGCCGATAGTCAGGTGGGGGCTCACGTTCGTGACGCTCGCCGTGATAGGGATACTCGTCATAATCCCGGTGGTAAACGTATTCACGGTCGCCCTTGGCCACGGCGTCGGGGTTTATCTGGACAACCTCTTTGCGAACAAGGACACGTTCCACGCGATAAAACTGACGCTGACCGTCGTCCCCATAGCCGTCGGGGCGAACCTCGTATTCGGCATATCGGCGGCGTGGGCGATAGCCCGCTTCAGCTTCCCCGGAAGGGCGCTCCTGACTGCATTGATAGAACTCCCCTTCGCCGTCTCGCCCGTCGTCGCCGGCCTCAGCTTCGTACTCATATTCGGGCTCCAGGGATATTTCGGCCCGTTCCTGAGAGAGGACGGTTATTCCGCGATGCCGTATCTCCTCTCCGGCGTCGGCGCGCTCGTATCCGGGCTCGTCTACTTCCTCCTTCTCCCCGGTAATCCGGCCGCGCGTAAGGGTGTGTGGAAATATCCCTGGGCGGCGATAGCCTTTGCGGTTATCACGTTCGCAGCGCTCTTCTTCCTTCAGCAGCATTTCGGTATATGGCCCAGGAACCAGAGCCTGAAGATCATATTCGCCCTCCCGGGCCTCGTCCTGGCGACAGCCTTCGTAACGTTCCCCTTCATAGCGAGGGAGCTCATTCCGACGATGGAGGCCGTGGGCTCGGACGAAGAGCTCGCCGCCGTAACCCTCGGCGCGAGCGGATGGCAGATGTTCCGGCACGTAACGGTGCCCAACATAAAATGGGGGCTCGCCTACGGAATCATCCTCTGTAACGCCCGCGCGATGGGCGAGTTCGGCGCGGTCTACGTCGTCTCGGGGCACATTGCAGGAAAGACCGACACCATGCCGCTCCGTATAGAAAAGCTGTTCCAGGAATTTAACCTCGAAGGGTCCTACGCCGTCGCTTCCGTGCTGACCCTCCTGGCGATACTTACGCTGATAATCAAAACCCGGCTCGAAAGGAAGGTGCCGGCCTCGGCCGCCCTGCCCGGGCCTATGAAACCGGAAAACGAATGAGGAGGACTTATGAGCATCTTAATCAACAACGTTTCGAAAACTTTCGGCGGCTTTAAGGCGCTCGACAACGTGAGCCTCGAGGTGCCCGACGGCTCGCTTCTGGCGCTCCTCGGGCCGTCCGGCTCGGGGAAGACAACCCTTCTCCGCATTATAGCCGGGCTCGAAATCGCCGACGCGGGGACCGTAGTCCACCAGAACGAGGACATAACCCACCACCCCCCGCGCGACAGGAAAGTCGGATTCGTATTCCAGCACTACGCCCTCTTCCGCCACATGACCGTCGCCGAGAACATAGGCTTCGGCCTCAGGATGAGGAAGGTCCCGAAGGCGAAGATAGAAGAGCGCGTGAGGGAGCTCCTCCGGCTCATACGCCTCGAAGGGCTCGGCTCGCGCTATCCCGGCCAGCTCTCGGGCGGCCAGCGCCAGCGCGTCGCGCTCGCACGCTCGCTAGCGGCCCAGCCCAAGGTGCTGCTGCTCGACGAGCCGTTCGGCGCGCTCGACGCCAGGGTGAGGCAGGAGCTCCGGCACTGGCTCCGGAGGCTTCACAAGGAGATCCACGTGACGAGCATCTTCGTCACGCACGACCAGGAAGAAGCCCTCGAAGTGGCCGATAAAGTCGTCGTCATGAACGAAGGCAAGATAGAGCAGATAGGCACGCCCGGGGAAGTCTACGACCATCCGCAGACGCCCTTCGTCTACCAGTTCCTCGGGAACGTGAACCTCTTCCACGGCCGCGTGCATCACGGCCGCGCCCTGATAGGCGACATCGAGGTCGATGCGCCCGAGCACGCCGACGCCGTCCACACGCCGGCCGTCGCGTACGTAAGGCCGCACGACTTCGAGATATCGAAGACGAGGAACGGCGGCGGTAACTCGTGGCTCGAAGCCACGATAGACCAGCTCCTGGCCGTAGGCCCGGTGGCTCGGCTCGACCTGAAAAGGCCCGACAGCGACGAGCCCATACAGGCCGAGATAAGCCGCGACCAGTACCGCGACCTCGATCTTTCAGAGGGCGACAGGGTATTCATCCGGCCGAGGCGTCTTAAGCTCTTCGCGGGAGAAGAGAGGGCGGCAGGATCTTAAAACAGAGCACCGACGCCGGTCCCGGGGTTTGACGGTTAGGCCCTCCCCCCACCCAACGAGCGGGCCAGGCTGCCCGCCCCGGACCGGCAATTCCCTCCTCCCCCGAGCCCGGCCCGGATAGCCGTGCAGCCGCCGAAGAATAAATCCGGATACGTTATCGAGAAAATACAGCCCGTCCGCAGTGTCGTAATGCCTGCGGGAAACACAGCTCCTATTTATATACAGTGCGGTGAACGGATACGGCGGGAATTCGGAGAGTTGTAGAGGCGGTGAGCACGGAAAACGAACGTGAGCCCCGTACTCTTCATTCAGTATGGGCAGGGAGGGAGTCGAACCCTCACGAGCGTGAGCCCAACGACTTTTGAGGCCGTCGCGTCTGCCGGTTCCGCCACCTGCCCTGACTGCAAGGAACATTATTATTGTACGCAATACGGAAAGAATCAATAGCAGGCGTGCGTTTAGCCCGACGTCCCCCGGCCTGCCGGACGCCGATACCCCCGGTATCAGGCGGCTTTTCCAAATGTTGACATCAACCGGCCTTCATGTAGCATAACTTTTCTATTCTATATATATGAGCCCTGAACAGACCGGGAGGAGAATTCCAAAATGATTGTCGTAATGAAAAGCGGTGCATCGAAGGAGCAGATCGAAAAGGCCGTATCCACCCTCGACGAGCTCGGATATAAGGCCCACCTCATCGAAGGCGTGCTGAGGACGGTGATCGGCGCCGTCGGTGACGAAAGGGGAAAACCGCAGGACGTGGAAACGCTGAGCATTCTGGAGGGCGTCGAGAAGGTAATGCCCATACTCCAGCCCTATAAGCTCGCGAGCCGCGAATTCCGGACCGAAAACACAGAATTCAAAATAGGAAGCGCCGTAATCGGCAACAACAAGCTCCCCGTAATCGCGGGCCCGTGCTCCGTCGAAAGCGAAGAGCAGATATTGGAGATAGCCAGGGCGGTAAAGGACGCGGGCGCAACGATGCTGAGGGGCGGCGCATACAAGCCCAGGACTTCCCCCTACGCGTTCCAGGGCCTCGGCATCGAGGGCCTTAAGCTCCTCGCCAAGGCAAAGGAGATTACCGGCCTTCCGATAGTCACGGAAATTCTCGACCCCCACGACCTCGACGCCGTCGTCGAATACGCTGACGTCCTCCAGATAGGCGCGCGCAACTCGCAGAACTACGCGCTGTTGAAGCAGGTCGGAAAGTCGAAGAAGCCCGTTCTCTTAAAGAGAGGCATGTCCACGACCATAATGGAATTCCTCATGTGCGCCGAGTACATCCTCTCCGAGGGCAACGAAAACGTCATGCTCTGCGAAAGAGGGATCAGGACGTTCGAAACTGCGACCAGGAACACCTTCGACTTAAACGCCATACCGGTGCTTAAGGAAAAAACGCACCTTCCCGTATTCGCCGACCCGAGCCACGGAACGGGCTACTGGCAGTACGTGACCCCCATGGCGCTCGCGGCTATTGCGGCAGGCGCGGACGGCCTCATCATCGAGGTCCACAACAACCCCGCAGTGGCGATAAGCGACGGCGGTCAGTCGCTAAAGCCGAAGAAGTTCGCCACGCTCATGGAAAAGGCGGCCCCGGTAGCGAAGGCCGTCGGAAGAGAAATCTAAACCGAAAAATCACGGGGGTGCTCAGATCTTCCGGAGCACCCTCTTTCCTTCTATTTTAATTTTTCCCTCTGAAATAAGCCTTATAGCCGCGGGATATATCCTGTGCTCTTCCGCGTGGATTTTCCGGAGCAGGCTATCCTCGTCGTCGTCGTCCTCGACGGGCACGACAGCCTGGAGGATTATCGGCCCCGAATCCACACCCTCGTCCACGAAATGCACCGTGCATCCCGTGAACTTGACCCCCGCCTCTATGGCCTGCCGGGCAGCGTGAATACCCGGGAAGGACGGCAGGAGCGCCGGATGGAGGTTTATCATTCGGTTGCTGTACGCCCTCACCAGAACCGGCGAGAGTATCCTCATGAATCCGGCCAGGACTATGAGCTCTATGCCGAGGGGCTCTAGATGCTTCAGTATCTCGCCCTCGAACTCCTCCCTCGATTTAAAATCCCTGTGGTTTATGACGAGCGTCGGGATGCCGTGCTCTTCGGCCCGCTTTAAGGCGTAGGCGTCGGGGTTGTTGCTGAATACGAGGGCAATTTCTATGGACGGAATCGACGCGTCGATTATAGCCTGGAGGTTCGAGCCGCTCCCCGAAACGAATACCGCAATGCGCATTTTTTTCATCGTGATTTTCCTGTCCCGTGGGAGCACATCTTCAGGCGAAGATACTACACAAGCGGGTATCACAACTCAAGACCGGCCCGGGGTAATCCCGCCGGCCATATCCGGCCTCGGAATCGTGTATATTTAGCGGAAAGAACTGAAAAGGGCAAAAAAAAAGAACCAAGGCAGCTTCCTACTTTCCCACACTCGATCGAATGCAGTATCATCGGCCTCGAAGAGCTTAACTTCCGGGTTCGGAATGGGACCGGGTGTGACCTCTTCAGTATTACCACCTGGATTCTGGAGTAATAAATTACACTATCCCCGAGGATTGTCAAGGCGGAATTTGAATTAATCCTGCAAAGATGATTTAATCATGTGAATGGAGCGTTTAATCGACGATTTCGTCGCTTCACTCGACAGGAGAGACACCACGAAAGAGACGTACAGAAAGGCGCTCCGCGAGTTTTCCAGGTGGGCCGGCGGCGCCGGGCCCGAGGCGCTCGGCCAGGACGACATACAGCGGTATAAAGACTACATCCTCTCGAAGAACCTCTCCCCGACCTCGATGTCCGCGTACCTTACAGCCGTAAGGAGGTTCTACGACTACCTCGTCTCGAAGGAGATGACGGCCGAGAACCCGGCGAGGAAGGTCAAGGGAGCCGCAAGGCCCGAAAAGCATCTCACCCCCGCCCTCACGCGCGGCGAATTGGAGACGCTCCTCGGCTCCGTCGACGCCTCGTCCCCGCTCGGGAAAAGGGACCTCGCCATCCTGAGCCTCATGGCACTCGCTGGCCTTAGCGAAATCGAGATCGTCCGCGCCGACCTTTGCGACGTGGGCCCCAAAGGCGGCAAGACGGCCATGTACGTCCAGGGGAAGAACAAGGACAAGAAGGACGAGTACATCGTTTTAAACCCTGCAGCCTCCGATGTCCTGAACGCCTACATCGAAGTGCGGGAAGGCCCTTCGGACGGGCCGCTGTTCCGGGGCATAGGCAACCGGGCCTTGGGCGAGAGGATTACGACGCGCGGCGTAAGGGCCCGCGTGAATCACTACCTCGACGTTTCGGGGCTCAGGCGGAAGGGGATCAAGCCCTTGAGCCTCCGGCACACCGCCGCCATGCTGGCCATAGCCGAAGGAGCGACGGTGTCCGACATAAAGCGCATGATGCACCTTAAAACGACGGAATCCGCGCTCGTGTATTTCGACGAGGCGAAAGAGTTTTTAAAGGGATAATTGCGGAAACGAAGCCGTGCCCGCCGCCGTGCGGCGCGGCGGCTTACGCCTTTTCGAGGTAGCTCTTGATGGGATAGACCCTGCCCGCGCGCTTTAGCTTCTTTATGGCCTTCACCTCTATCTGCCTTATCCTCTCGCGGGTAACCTGGAACTCCTGCCCGACCTCTTCGAGCGTGTGCTCCTTCTCGTCGTCGATGCCGAACCTGAGCCTTACGATGCTCTCCTCCCTGGTGTTGAGGACGGACGAGAGCGCGCTGTTTATTATCTCCTTCAGCTCGCTCATCTCGAGCACCTTCACGGGCGACGTCGTGTTCGCGTCCTCGATGAGGTCCACGAGCTTACTGTCCTCCTCGTCCCCTATAGGGGTTTCGAGCGATATCGGGTCCTTCGATATCTTGAGAACGCGGGCCACCTTGTCCGCCGTCATGCCCACCTTGTCCGCGATCTCCTCGGGGAGAGGCTCGCGCCCGAGGTCCTGCACGAGGAGCCTCGACGTCCTTACGATGCGGTTTATGGTCTCCGTCATGTGAACGGGGATTCGGATGATCCTCGACTGGTCTGCCAGCGCCCTCGTTATGGCCTGCCTTATCCACCACGTGGCGTAGGTCGAGAACTTGTATCCCCTGTTGTATTCGAATTTTTCGACGGCGCGCATGAGCCCCATGTTCCCTTCCTGTATGAGGTCGAGGAACGGAAGGCCGCGGTTGATGTAGCGCCTGGCTATGCTGACGACGAGGCGGAGGTTCGACTCGATGAGCTTTCTTCGCGCCCTGTGAGTCATCTGCTCGCCGAGCTCTATCCTCTTGAGCGACTTCCTGAGCGTCGCCGTATCGGTCTCCGACATCTTGAGGAAATCCTCGAGCCTTCCCTTAAGGGCCTTCCGGGCCTTCGTCGCCGCCGCGCCCTTCTGCTTTTCGAGCGAGTCGTGCTCCCTCTGGAGCCTCTCGACACGCTCGATGTACGTGCGCGCGACGGAGAGCATCTTCTCCATCTGCGTCCCCTTGAGGTTAATGTCCTCGAGGTATACGAGCATCCTGTTGTTATTCCTTCGTATCCTGTCCTGGAGCTGCTTCCTGTTCTTTTGAGCGGCCTTTTCGAGCTGGGCCCTGGCCTGCTCGTTGTCCCCGTAAAGCCCGATTATCGCGTTGAGCGAATTCCTTATCCCGAGCTGGACGTCCTCCTCGGCGGCGTTGTCCGCGCCCTCGGAGTCGTCGAGCGAGCTCGTGATGTCGCGTATGCTGAGGCTCCCTTTCTGGAGGTCCTCGCCGAGCCTTATTATCTCCCTCATCATGAGCGTCGAGTTGAGTATAGCCCTCGCGATGACCCTCTTCCCCGTCTCTATCTCCTTCGCGATTTTAATCTCCTCTTCCCGCGTGAGGAGGGAATGGTCCGCTATCTCGTGAAGATAGAACCTTATCAAATCGTATTCGTTGGCGTTTTCGCGCGCTTCGCTCGGTTTGAGCCCGTACTGCGCTTCCCCCTCTTCCTCTTCCGCCTCCGCGTCCTCGTCCTGGTCGAATTCGGCGGAGTCTTCCCCCTCGGGAGAGAAAGCGGCGCTATCGACGTTATCGTCGTCCATGTCTTCTATGTCGAGCGCCTGGCCGGAAAGGCTGTCGTCGTCGATCATCTCGATCTGGAAATCCTTCTTTTTCTTGTTTCGCATCGGGCTCTCCTACCTTCCGGTTATTTTAACTTTCTCAGCTCGCTGTACTCTTTAAGAATCTCCTTCTCCAGCTCGGAATCCTTGTTCCTTACGGCCTCGTCGATCCTGAGCCTGAGAAGCTTGAGCCTGTCGTCGAGCTTTCTTTGTTTCACCTTTTTAATGCACCTTTCGATCGTCCTGCCCGCGGTTTCCCTGTCGGAAATGCCGGGAGAAGAAAAGAGCGCCTCCGTGATGATCGCCTGCGCCGGGCTGCCCTGGAATACCTGGAGAAGCGCCGACGCGTCGAGCACGTCACGCACCAGCATCTCTTCGAGAACGGCCCTGATATCGGGGTTGGTTACGTCGCCCGCCACGCCCCCGGCGCGCGCAATTTCGGAGAGCTCGGGGAATTTCAGAAGCACGGCGAGAAGCGTCTTCTCGCTATTGCCGGCAACTGCATGGGATGCTCCGGACGTGCTCACAGCGCTCGCGACCTGGGCCGCCCTGCCCCTGCCGAATCTCATGAGAGACATCACCTCGTTTTCCCTGACTCCGAGCTTTTCCGCCGCCCTCCTCGCGTATCCGTTCTTCGCTATGGGGTCGTTCACCTTCGTCAGGACGTCGGCGATTTCCTTTACGCTCCGGTTAAGCGTAATCGCCCCCGACCTGTACTCCCTCACCGTATTGTCAATGTAAAAATCCAGAAGCCCGAGGGCGTTCTCTATCAGCGAAAGGAGCGCGTCCCTGCCCCTTTTCGAGATGAACGAATCCGGGTCCTCGCCCTCGGGGAGTATGACGACGTTCGGCAGGAGCCCCTCTTCGAGGAAGACGTCCAGCGACCTTACGGCCGCCTTTATGCCCGATTCGTCTCCGTCGAAGATTACGACGTACCTGTCGGTGTAGCGCTTCAGCACACCCACATGGCCCCTCGTAAGCGCCGTCCCCAGCGTCGCGACGACGTTCCCGACGCCGGACGCATACACCGAGAGAAAATCCATATACCCCTCGACGATAATCGCCCGCCGCGAGCGCCTTATGTGGTCCCGCGACTTGTCGAGCCCGTAGAAGCTGCTCCGCTTGTGATAGATCTCGGATTCCGGCGAGTTTATGTACTTGGGCTCGCCCTCGCCGTCTATTATCCTTCCGCCGAACCCTATGACCTTGCCGTCCACGTTCACTATGGGGAACATAAGCCGTCCCCTGAACCTGTCGTAGTGGCCGTCGCCGCTATTCCGCCGTACGAGGAGACCGACCCTTTCGGCAAGCCCGAGCGGCGCCTTGTGCTTCGCTAGAAACTTGGCCAAGTTGTCCCACCCCTCGGGCGCGTAGCCGAGGCCGAATTCCGTCGCCACGTCGCGCGGAATGCCCCTCTTTTCGAGGTATTCGAGGGCGGGCTTCCCTTTGGCGCTCTCGAGCGTCTTTTGATAATATTTCGATACGATGGAATTGATTTTGAAGAGTGCTCCGGCTGCACTCGAGCCCCTGGCCCTGGGCGCCGTCTTTTCTATCGGGATGTTCGCCCTCTTCGCAAGCTCCTGGAGGGCTTCGGGGAATGTCGTGTTGTTATACCTCATATAGAACCCAAGGATATCTCCCCCCGCCCCGCAGCTAAAACAATGAAAGAGTCCTTTTTCCTCGTCTATATGCATGGACGGGTTACGGTCGTCATGAAACGGACAGAGCCCCACATAACCTCTTCCGGTTTTTTTAACGGATGTGTAGCTCTCAATGAGGTCTATAATGCTTAACCTCCTCTTTATCTCGTTAACAAGGCCGTCATCGTTAAAATTTGCCATTTAAGCGGACTTCTAATTTTAACGTGGAAATAGGACTATAGCAGGAATACGCATGAGACCGTGTCCCATGGATCGCCGAGTACAAAGTAGTGTCCCCCTACCAGTATTAGTGCGAGTACGTCTATATGTATATATGAATAAGGCTAGCTTCTTCTCGAGCGCTTGATGACACGTTTTTTCGCGGCAAAAAGCTTCTTCTTTTTTCTTTCGCTGGGCTTTTCGTAATACTCTCTTCTTCTTACCTCAGACAGTACACCTCCTTTCTCGACTTGTTTCTTGAATCTCTTAAGCGCGCTGTCTATGCTTTCGTTATTTCCGACCACAATTCCTGGCATTAACACTCCTCCCGGTTTCTATACATCATCTAGAAAAAATTAAATTAATACGGCTGAATTGTCAAGGCCGTGCGCCCCGCATCGAGGGGGCCGCGGCTTCACTTGTCATTGGGCTTTTTGGGAGAAAAGACCCCGACTTTTCTCCGGTTCTCCAGAATCCGCTTTTCCTCCGCCTCGGGATCGTCTTCGCACGCACTGTCGTCGAAATCCCTGTGCTCTTCGAATCTCTTCGTCCACGAGTCGCGCCTGTTCCTGACTTCGTCTATAAGTCCCATTAACTTCAGCCTCCGTTTTTTAAAGTATACTCTACCCGGGGGAAATTCCTACCTCTCGCTGACCTCTTTCCGTCTCGAAACCACGTCCGAAGCGTTCGACATCTCGACCTCCTTTTCGAGGACGGGCATGTACTCGGTAAGCGCCTCGATGGTCGCGCCGTAGGGGTGGCAGATACCTACGGCGTGTCCGTTTTTCTCCGATATTTTTACCAGCCTGTCGAGCTGGGATTTAACGTAATCCGGCCCCTTCGACGAAAGGTCCAAAAACACGTCCCTCTTCACCGTCCTCATGCCCATGTGCGCCGCCTTTTTATACCCTACGCTCCTAGGCGTCGTCAGGCTGTCCACGAAATAAAGCCCCCTGGAGTTTATCCTTTCGAGGACGAGCTCCATGAGCTCGTCGTTCTCCATGAACTTGGACCCCATGTGGTTGTTCACCCCTTCGATGTTGGGGAACGATGCCAGGTTCTTGTCGAGCTGCGCCAGTATGGCCTCCTTCGACTGCCCCACGAGGAGCGCGTCCTCGCCCGCGTCCTGCCCCGTATAGCCCGAGGACTCCATCGGCTCCATCGGCAGGTGGAGTATCACGTCCCAGCCCCGGGCGTGCGCCTTTTCGGCGGCGTATTTCGAATAGGGGAGGTTCGGCAGTATTGCGAACGTGAGCGGCCCTTCGAGCTTTAGCAGCCTGTCTATCGGCTCCTTGTGCTGGCCGATGTCGTCCACGATAATGGCCACCCGGGGCCTGATCCCGCCGTCGTGAACGGCCTTCTTATCCCTGGATTCGGCTTTCTTTTCGCCCCCGGGTTCGGGCCCGGCAGTCGGCACGGGGGCTTCGGCCTTTACGGCCCCAGGCTTTTCGCCGGGTTTCTTCGGGGGCTTCGTGGCCTCTTCGGCGGGTTTTTTACGGGCTTCTTTTACAGGCTGCTTTACCGGGGACTTTTTAACAGGCTCCGTCCGCGCCGTCCCCGGCGCCTGCCCGGCCGGCCTGTCGCCCGATACGTAAAGGGCGTAGAGCCCGAGTGCGACCGCGGCTATCAGAACCAGCGAAAGGGCGAATATCCTTCCGGGGGAGCCGCCCCCCCTTTTGTATCTTCTCCGCGGCCTTCTCCCGCCGCCCTTTCGTGATTTCGCCAAGGCGCCCCTAACCCCTCGTCCCCGCTTTCACGGCCTGCGGGTTCTTGAGGATATTTACCGCGCTTTCGAGCTGCTTGTCCCCCTGGTCCTGATCGGTAACCTCGACGGTTATGTCCGGCGTGACGCCGACCTTGTTGATGGACCTTCCGCTGGGCGCGTAGAATTTCGCGGTGGTGAGCTTGAGCCCCGAGCCGTCTTCGAGCTTTATTATCGTCTGGACCGAGCCCTTCCCGAACGTCTTGGTTCCCAGTATCGTAGCCCTCCGGCTGTCCTGGAGCGCTTCGGCCACGACCTCCGACGCGCTCGCGCTGCCTTCGTTCACGATTACGACGATCGGGAACTTCTGGAACGTCCCCTTCTTCGTCGCGTAATACTCGCGCGTCTGGTCGGCCGCCCTTCCCCTGACGCTCACGATAAGCCCGTTGTCTATGAATTCGTCGACGACGTCTATGGCCTCGGCCAGAAGCCCGCCCGGGTTATTCCTGAGGTCGAGGACGAGCCCGTTAAGCGGCTTTCCGTTCTCGGCTTCGAGCCGCTCTATCGCCGTCCGGAGCTCCTGCGCGGTGTGGTCCTGGAACTGCGTAACCCTTATATATCCAATGTTGTTGTCGAGGAGCTCGGGTTTTACGCTCTTTACGACTACCTTGTCCCTTACGAGCGTAACGTCCCTCGGCGACTCCTCGCCCTCTCTTTTAATCGTGATCTTGACGGGGGTTCCCTTCGGGCCGCGGAGGAGCTTAACGGCCTCCTGGACGACCATCCCTTCCGTTGACTGCCCCTCTATGGCCAGTATCCGGTCGCGGGGCTTTATGCCCGCCCTTTCGGCCGGCGTGCCCTCTATGGGGGCTATCACGGTCAGCACGCCCTCTTCGACCGTGACTTCCATCCCGACCCCGCCGAATTCCCCGGACGTCCCTATTTCGAGCTCGCGGTAGCGCTCCGGGCTGAGGTAAGCCGAATACGGATCGAGGGTCTTCAGCATGCCGTCTATGGCGCTGTTCGTAAGCTCCGTGGAATCGACTTCCTCGACGTAGTTCCTCTCCACGAGGTCCAGCACGCGAGTAAAGTTGGAGAGCCCCTGGTACGTGGCGTCGTCGGCCGCCGCCCCGACGGCAAATGACAGTAAAAGCAAAAGAACTAACGAGATTCTTTTTATCTTCACCTAAGTTCACCCCTTCATTAGAGATTAACCAAACATGAAACCAGTATCAAATCATATTTGAGCGCCGTCCGCCGCGTATGGGCCCCGGCCCACGGCGCGCCGCCCGAACGCCCCCGGGCAGCCAGTCGTCCGCGCCATTCCGGGCCCTCCGGGCCCCTCCCGAAGCGGAGCGCTTCCGGGCAGGTTGTAAGGAGGCGGCGAATCGTATAAATTTAATCCGGGCGAACGCATATGATAGATATGATATATACGGTTCTCAGCAGATTCATCAAAAGCTACACCTCCGTCGTGCTACAGCTCGCAAGGCACTGGCCGCTCCCGCTCAGGGTGCTGTTCGTGCCGCTATCGTTTTACTTCTACTGCCTTACGTTCCTCGTGGTATCGACGGTGATGCTCATAGTGATTTTCATCGCGTGCCCCCTCTCCTACGCCTCGAAGCTGCTGTTTAACCAGTAGCGCCGCGGCGGTCCCCCCGGGTCCTTTCCGGAGGCCCCATATATCGCTTTTTTAATAAACGTGAGGTGTTATAATTTATGCCAATGAAGGGGAAACTCGAATCGTCTATACTCCCGGAAAAGCTCCCCGGCCACATAGCCATTATCATGGACGGGAACGGCAGGTGGGCGAAGGTCAAGAACCTCGACCGTATCAGCGGCCACAGGGAGGGGATGAAATCGGTCCGCTCCGTCGTAAGGGCGGCGCGCGACATCGGAATCAAATACATAACCCTCTACGCCTTCTCGGCCCAGAACTGGCAGAGGCCCGAAATAGAGGTAAACGCCCTGATGGAGCTCCTCAAGCACTACCTCTCTACGGAGAGCGGCAAGCTCGTCGAAAACGGCATCAGGCTGAACGCGATAGGGAGGCTCCACGAGCTTCCCGGGGACGTTCTCGCCGCGCTCGACGACACGATGGAAAAGACCGGGCACTGCCGCGATATGACGCTGACGCTCGCATTGAGCTACGGCGGGAGGGAAGAGATAATCGACGCCGTTAAGCGCGTGGTATCGGACGGCATAGTGTCCCCGGAAGACCTTACCACCGCGAACTTTTCGTCCTGCCTGTACACGGCCAACCTGCCCGAGCCCGACCTCCTCATACGCACGAGCGGCGAGATGAGGATATCCAACTTCATGCTCTGGCAGCTCGCCTACACCGAAATCTACGTGACGAAAACCCTCTGGCCCGATTTCCGGAAGGGGCACCTCGTAAAGGCCATACTCAACTACCAGAAACGCGAGAGGAGATTCGGGCTTACCGGGGAGCAGGTGAAGATAAGGGAAGTGATTTGAAGAATATCTCCATACTCGGCTCGACAGGCTCCATAGGACAACAAACCCTTGACGTAGTCTCCCGGCACCCGGACAAATTCCGCGTCGTCGGGCTCACGGCGGGTGAAAACATCGGGCTCCTCGCCGGGCAGATTCGGCAATTCAGGCCCGAGGCGGTTTCCGTCCGCGACAAATCCCTCGCCGATTCGCTGCGCGGGATGATTCCGGGCGAGAAGACCGAGATACTCCACGGCGAGGAGGGCGCCTGCGCCGTCGCGGGCATGGAAGGGGCCGAGCAGGTCGTCTCGTCCATGGTCGGCGCGTCGGGGCTCCTCCCCACGCTGACGGCCGTAAAGGCCGGGAAGGACGTCGCGCTCGCCAACAAGGAATCCCTCGTCGTCGCGGGCGAGATAATCACGCGCGAGGCCGAGAGGCGCGGCTCCATAATAATCCCCGTGGACAGCGAGCACAGCGCCATATTCCAGGCCCTCGAATGCGGGATACGCTCGCAGGTAAAGCGCATAATACTCACGGCGTCGGGCGGCCCTTTTCTGAACGCTTCGCGCGAAGAGATGGAAAACGTCCCCGTCGAGGTCGCCCTCCGCCACCCTACGTGGAAAATGGGGAGCAAAATCACGATAGATTCCGCTACACTGATGAACAAGGGGTTCGAGGTAATAGAGGCCCGCTGGCTCTTCGGGTTTTCCGCCCGCAGCATTTCGGTGTGGATTCACCCCCAGAGCATCGTCCACTCTATGGTAGAATATATAGACGGCTCACTGATATCGCAGATGAGTAAACCCGATATGAGAATACCAATAGCCTACGCGCTCACCTACCCCGAGCGCATAGAGCTCGACGGCCACGAGGCCACGCCCGGGAGCTTCGGCGAGCTCACGTTCGCCGAGGTGGACCCCGAGAGGTTCCCCTCCATCCCGCTCGCGTTCGACGCGCTCGAAGAGGGCGGCACGATGCCGGCTGTGATGAACGGAGCCAACGAAGTCGCCGTCCGCGAGTTCCTATCGGAGAGGCTCGGCTTTACGGGTATAGTAAATACAGTCGAAAAGGTGATGGGGCTTCACAAAACCCGGCCGGCGGATTCGCTCGAAGCCGTGCTCGAAAGCGACGCCTGGGCGAGGGAAACCGCTCTCGCCATCATCAGAAACTAGGAGAAGACAGCAAATGACCGCGATTATCGCATTTATATTCGTGATTGGAATTCTGGTATTCATACACGAGCTCGGCCACTTCCTCGTCGCAAAGTGGAGCGGCGTCAGGGTCGAAAAATTCTCGCTCGGCTTCGGGAAGAAGCTCTTCGGATTCACGCGCGGCGAGACGGAATATCTCGTCTGCATGCTCCCCTTGGGCGGCTACGTCAAGATGTACGGCGAGGGCTCGGAGGGCAATTTCATAGTGGACAGGGTCGACCCGGGATCGGACGCCGAAAAGGCGGGCTTCCGGGGCGGCGACAGGATAGTCGAGATAGACGGCATAGAGCAGAAATCCTTCGAGAGATGGAAGTCCCTCGAAGCCGTCCTCGAAAAAGAACCCGAAAGGGAATTTCACTTCACCGTCGAAAGGGACGACAGGAAGGTAGAAATAAGCGCGGCTCCCCACAGCCTCCCCGCCAGGACGTATTCCGAAAAGGAATACCCGAGGGGCTTCTCGAACCAGCCGATTCTGAACAGGCTCCTTATAGTCGTGGCCGGGCCGTTCATGAACTTCCTCCTGCCGTTCATATTCCTTCCGATAGTGTTCATGATAGGCATCACGGTCCCGGCGTACCTCGAACAGTCGCCGGTCATAGGATTCGTCGCACCGAATTCTCCGGCGGCCGAGGCGGGATTTCAGAAGGGCGACAAGATAGTCGAGATAGAGGGCTCCGGGGTCTCGAACTGGAAGGACGTCAACATCGAGCTCCAGACGAACCCCGACGCCATGCTGAATATCACGGTGGACAGGGACGGCTCGCTCGAAACGATCCCGGTAAAGGCCGTCGCCTCGCCCGAGGGCATAGTGGCCATAGGCTTCGGCGAGCCGATAAAGGCCCGGGTCGGGAAGGTAATCCCCGGCACTCCCGCCGACCAGGCGCATCTTGAAAAGGGCGACAGGATACTCGCCATCGACGGCGCCCCCGTCGCCGACTGGGAGCAGATGTCGGCCGTAATCAAGGAGCACGCCGGGAAGGAGATATCCCTCCTCATCGACAGGAACGGAAACGAGATAACACAGAATATAATCCCCGAAACCTCGCCCGAAACGGGCAAGGGCGCCATAGGTATCTCCCCCTACCAGGACGAGATAGTAAAGAAGTACGGATTCTTCGACGCCATAGTGAACGGCGTCAAAGAGGCGGCCAACATGATAATAGAGGTCGTGACGCTCCTCTTCGGCTTCCTCTACAAGCTCGTCACGGGGAAGATAGCCCTCGGCACGGCGGGCAAGAGCCTCGCGGGGCCGATACTCATCGCCAAGGTCTCGGGCTCGGCGGCGGAAACGGGAATAGCGCAGCTACTCCAGTTCACATGCTTCATCAGCATCAACCTCGCGGTGATAAACCTCTTCCCGATACCGATGCTCGACGGCGGGCACGTTCTCTACCTCGCAATCGAGTCCATAAAGAGAAAGCCCCTCAGCCAGAGGTCGCTCGAAATCAGCCAGAGGATCGGGCTCACCCTCCTCATCTTCATCATGTTCCTCGCCATCTACAACGACATTTCGAGGGTGAAGGGCGACATCGTGAATTCCGTAAACAAGATATTCCAGACAGAATAGAAAGCCCCGTCCGCCCGCCGGGGATATATACTTATCCCCGGCGGGACCGGAAGATGTAAACTCCCCGCACGAAGTTTTACGCCATGAAGATATTCAGCCTCGGTAAGGACAACTGGGCCCGCACGAGCCCGACGAAAGAAGGCGCGGCGTTCCTCGCGATAAGCCTCTTCGTCGGCTTTGCCGCGATCAACACGGGCAACAACCTCCTTTATCTCACCTTCGGCATAATGATGAGCTTCGTCGTCGCCTCGGGGATACTGTCGATGATAGACCTATCCCGTATGGAGGTATCGATGAAGCAGACGGGCGACGTCTTCGCCATGACTCCGGCGCCGCTCAGGATAACCCTCGTCAACAAGAAGAGCCTCCTCCCGTCCTACTCGCTCACCGTCGAGATAGACGACAAGAGCGCCTACGTGCCGCACATCCCCGCCGGGACATCCCGCACAGTAACACTGAACCACCTTTTTACCGGAAGGGGCTACAACGCACCCCCTCCGGCTAGGGTATCGACCAGGTTCCCCTTCGGCTTCTTTAAAAAGTGGATAAAGGCCGACCTTGGCGGCGAAAAGATACTCGTCTACCCGAAGATAGAAAACGTCGACCCCGGCTCCGGGGGGTTCAGGGAAAAATACGGAGAAAGGGAGGTCGAGAAATCCGGCGTCGGCGACGACCTCAGGTCGATAAAGGAATTTGCCGAGGGCGACAACCCGAGGCTCATCCACTGGAAGACGACCGCGCGGACAGGGAAGCTCATGGTGAAGGAAATGGAAGACAACGAGTCGCCCGGCGCAGTGATAAAGTTCGACCCCGAAACCGACGAGCGGAGGCTGGAGCACCAGATAAGCCGCCTCGCATCCCTCGTAGTCGAGCTCCTGAAGAGGGGGTTCGAGGTCGAATTCATCGCCCCCGACAGGACATTCTCGCAGGCCCGTATCGGCAGGTCCCCGCGCCCCGTCCTGGCGTACCTGGCCCTCTTCGGCAAATAAAGCCCGCCGCACCAAAGACCGCGCACTGCCCCGCCCGTGCGTACATGACGGGAAGAAAAACCGGCCGAATTCAGGTATATATATAGATTTACTCAGATGCCCGAAGACACGGAAAAGGACAGGATACTCGAAGCCAACATGAGGTTCTACGAGGCCCTCGGCAAGCGCGACCTCGCCCTCATGAAGGCCGCGTTCGTCAGGGACGAGAGGGCGGGCTGCACGCACCCTGGATGGATGATGCTCCGCGGCTGGGAAGCCATAATGCAGAGCTGGGAGAACATCTTCGACCCCGAGGACAGACTCCGCATAAGGCTCCACAACGTAACGGTGGACGTCGCCGGCGACGCCGCATGCGTCACGTGCATCCAGGAGCTGACGTACATACGCCGCGAACCCGTCACGATGAACGTCTCCGTCTCGACGAATATATTCGAGAAGACGGAATCCGGCTGGCTCATGGTGATTCACCACGCCTCGCCCGTGCCCTTCGTGAACGAGAAGAGCTCCCCCGGCAGGAATATCCAATAGGGAATGCCCGGCTCGGACTCTTCACATCCGAGAGTGCGCCCGCCGTCCTTTAATTTGTCTTCGGATTCCCGGCCGCGCCGGGTTTGGAAACATCTCGGGAATTATCGTTATCGTCGTGGCTGAAGTGAAGGCCGCATTCCTTGTCGGAGCCCGACTCCCACCACCACCTTCCGGCCCGCTCGTCCTCGCCCGGCTTTACGGCCCGCGTGCACGGGGCGCACCCTATGCTCGGATACCCCATGTCGTGGAGCTTGTTGTAGGGGACCCTGTTCTTCCGGATGTAATCCCATACCTCTTCGTTCGTCCAGTCTACGAGGGGGTTAATCTTGAGTATTCCGCCGTTCTGCTCGTCTATCTCGAACCTCTCGGCCCCGGCCCTGCTCTCGGTCTGGTCGCGCCTGATGGAGGTTATCCACGCGTCGAGCCCCGCGAGGTACTTACGGAGCGGCCTTACCTTCCTTATCTCGCAGCAGAGTATCCGGTTCGGCTTCCCGCTGTAAAAGAGATTAGGCCCCTTCTCCCTCACCATGTCCTCGACTTCCTTCGCGTCCGGGAAAAGCGCCTCCACCCTGGCGCCGTACCTCTTCCTCACCTCGTCCATCACGTCGTAGGTCTCCTGGTTCAGCCGCCCCGTGTCGAGCGTGAATATCCTCGCGTCGCGGCTTATATCCATGATCATGTCTATAAGCACCATGCCCTGCACCTGGAAGCTCGTGGCAAGGGCAACCCTTGGATGGAGGTTATCCACGGCCCACTTGAGGACCTCTCTCGCGCCCCTGCCCTCGAATTCGAGGTTAAGGGCCGCCGCCTCTTCCTTCCCGAAGCCCCTTTTCGGAGCCGCTTCTATCTCCTGGCTGCTGCTGGCAGTTGTTGAAATGCCGATTGCCGTCTACCTCCCTGGAAACGCTGTCAACCGTCTTATTATATATCGAAAAATTTTCTCTGCCGTGTCCGATCACACCGGCGTCCGCGCCCCGATTCCCGGTGCCGATACCGCCGGATTCTCCGAATCCGGCGGGCCCTCCCGGCCCTTCAGCCCCGAAAACCCTAGTATACCCGAAGCAGGCCCGGGGGTAAGCGCCCTGCCGGGCGTCCCGTCACTAAAGTTATGATAAATATATACCGCGCCGCGATTCATTTCTCCATGGAACCCCCGCGCCTCTTTTTCCCGGATTCGGGCCGGGAAAGCGCACGATTTCATGGAAGCCGCCTCTCACACACGAGAAATGGTTACAGAATAATTTGGCAATTTGGGGGCCACTTGCAATATCGAGTAATTTCAGCCTGTTGCATCAGTCGGGGCTCCGCTTCCTTGATTACATCATTACCAACCCGTATATTTTTGTTACAATAAATTAAATCCAGGAACAGCACCCGCACATGACAGGAAGAATTGGAATTCTCACCGAAGACCCGAGCCTCCCGGGCGAAATAGAGAGCGCGATCGATTTCGAGAAACCGGCCGTTTTCTCCAGGGCCGAAGACGTAAAAGATACCGACGTCCTCATACTCGACGCCGACACCTCGGGCATATCCAACCTTTCCGCGCTCAAGGACGACCACTTCGTCATCGTCGTCACGAACCAGCGCGGCACGAGATACCTCATAGAATCCATGACGTTCGGCGCGTTCGACTGCATATTCAGGCCGTTCGACGATTCCGGGCTCGAAGACTCCATAAAGCGGGCGCTAGGCATAAGCGCCGAGCTCGACGAGAGCCTGACGAACTTTCACGCGAGCGTCGAGGGGGCGTCGAGCGTAACCTGCGCCATAGTGGGCGACTCGCCCATGCTCCAGGAAGTCTGCAAGCTCATAGGCCAGGTCGGGAGGGTGGACGTCCCCGTCCTCATCACGGGCGAGAGCGGCACCGGCAAGGAGCTCGTCGCCGAATCGGTGTGGAAGGTCAGCACCAGGTGGGAAAAGCCGTTCGTCATACTAAACTGCGCCGCGATACCCGAGGCACTCCTCGAGGCCGAGCTCTTCGGGTACGAAAAGGGCGCGTTCACCGGCGCAAGCTCATCCCGCACCGGGAAGTTCGAGGAGGCCGACGGGGGAACGATCTTTCTCGACGAGCTCGGCGACATGCCGCTCTCGCTCCAGGCCAAGGTGCTCCGCGTCCTCCAGAGCGGGACGTTCCACAGGCTCGGCTCGAACAGGGAGATTTCGGTGGACGTCAGGATAATCTCGGCTACGAACAAGAACCTCGACAAGATGGTCAAGGAAGGGAAGTTCAGGGAAGACCTCTTCTTCCGTATAAACGTCGTCCGCATACACCTCCCCGCGCTCAGGGAAAGAAGGCGGGACATCCCGCTCCTTTACGAGTGCTTCACCAAGAGACACAGCAGCCAAATAGGGAAGGAGATAAAGGGCGTGAGCTCGAAGTTCCAGAAGATGCTCGTCGAGCACGACTGGCCGGGCAACGTGAGGGAGCTCGAAAACGTCATACGCAAGGCGATAGCCTTCACGAAAACCCCCTACCTCACGTCGTACGACCTCGAGCTCGGCCCGCGAAGGCAGACGTTCGAACCCGTCGTGGGCAACGTCTCGTACCAGGACGCGCTCCGAAGCTCGGTAAAGAACCTCCTCGGCTCCGACGGCAGCGAGGACGTATACGGCAAGATAGTCAGGGAAGCCGAAATAATTCTCCTCGAAGAGGCCCTCCAGGCGAGCGGGTGGAACCGCTCGCAGGCCGCGAGGGTGCTCGGCATCAACAGGCTGACGCTCCGAAGGAAATTAGAGGAATACGGCATCGGCGGCGAGCACGCCGCCGAAAGCGACTAGCCTTCCGCGGGGCCCGCGCTCACAATAGCTCAGAGATCCTGAATATCGAGTAGAGCTCCATTCCCATTTCCCGGAAGATCTCGTCGCCGCCCTCCTCGCGGTCCACTATGACGAGGACTTTTCTCGCCTCTACCCCTATCGACCTGACGGCGTCTACCGCCGTCAGGACGCTCCCGCCCGTCGTAACGACGTCCTCCACGACGGCGGCGACGTCCCCGGATTTGACCCCCCCTTCGACTACCTTCCCCGTCCCGTGCTCCTTCTCCCGCTTCCTCACCAGGAACCCGTTAAGCGGCTTCCCTATCCTGTGGCTCTCGGCTATAAGCGCGCCGACTATCGGGTCGGCCCCCATCGTCGGCCCGCCGACCGCGTTAATGCCAGGGTCCTTCAATATCTCTTCGAGGAATATGCCGGCCACGAGGCTCACCCCTTCGGGGTCGAGAGTCGTAAGGCGCGCGTCGATGTAGTAGCTGCTCTTCTTGCCCGAGGCGAGCGTGAACTCGCCCCTCAGTATCGAATTCCTGGCCAGTATTTCCTTGAGCCTTTCCCTGTTCTTCGTATCCATTGTCCGTTATCCGTGTGCGTGAATTTTGTGCCGGCGCCGAACGCGCCGCGTGTAAATCTCAGTCGCCCTGCGGCTCGAGCCCCCATATGCCGCCCGCGTATTCCGATATAGTCCTGTCGCTCGAAAATTTCCCCATTCGTGCGACGTTGAGTATCGCCTTCCGCGCCCATGTGTCCGGCTTCCTGTACTCGGCCCCGGCCAGCTCCTGCGTTTCCCTGTACGACTCGAAGTCCGCGACGTGGAAAAATACGTCCCCGTTCAGGACGAGGTATTCGTAGATCCACTTGAAGAGCCCGGGCTCGTCCCTGCAGAAAACGTCCGACTCGAAGGAATCCATCACCCTCTTCAGGTTCGGGTTCCCGGCGCACATCTGGCTCGGGTTGTAGCCGTGCGTCCGTTTGAGCTCCTTTATCTCCTCCGCCCCGAGGCCGAATATGAAGATATTCTCCTCCCCGACCTCCTCCCTTATCTCTATGTTCGCCCCGTCCATCGTCCCGATCGTCAGCGCGCCGTTGAGCGCGAGCTTCATGTTCCCCGTCCCCGACGCCTCCTTGCCCGCGGTCGATATCTGCTCGCTGAGGTCCGCCGCCGGGATGATCTTTTCGGCGAGCGTCACCCTGTAATCCGGCATGAACACGACCTTTATCCGGTCCTTCACTTTCGGGTCGGCGTTTATGACGGCGGCGACGCTGTTTATGAGCTTTATGATCTGCTTCGCCGCCCAGTACCCAGGGGCGGCCTTCCCCGCGAAGATGTACGTCCTCGGGACGTCGATCTCCTTCCCGTCCTCGACGATGCTGAAGTACTGGTGGATGATGTGCATTATGTTGAGGAGCTGGCGCTTGTACTCGTGGATCCTCTTTATCTGGACGTCGAACAGGCTCCCCGGGTCGACGGCCACCCTCGTCATCCTCTGTATCATTCCGGCGAGCGCCTCCTTGTTCCTCCGCTTGACGCCCATGAAGTCCGCCCGGAATCCCGCGTCGTCCGCGTAGGGCTCGAGCGCCTTCAGCCTGTAGAGGTCCGTAACCCATTCGCCGCCGACGGTGTCGTCTATGAGCCTGGACAGCCCGGGGTTACACAGGCGGAGCCACCTCCTCTGCGTGATGCCGTTCGTCTTGTTGTTGAATTTCTCGGGCCAGAGCTCGTAGAAGTCCGGCACGAGATCGGTCTTTATGAGCTCCGAGTGGAGCTCCGCCACCCCGTTCACCGAATGGCTCCCCACGATGGACAGGTGCGCCATCCTGACCTGCTTAGCGTGCCCCTCTTCGATGAGCGACATTTTCCTTATACGCTCTACCGAGTCCGGCCATTTCTGCTTGATCTTTTTAAGAAACCTGTCGTTTATGCCGTATATGATTTCGAGGTGCCTCGGTATCACGCGCTCCAGGAGCGACACCGGCCATTTCTCCATCGCCTCGGGCAGAAGCGTGTGGTTCGTGAACCCGAACGTCGATTCCGTTATCTGCCACGCCGCGTTCCACTGCATACCGTTCTCGTCGACGAGTATCCTCATGAGCTCGGCGATGGCCAGCGCCGGGTGCGTGTCGTTGAGCTGGATGGCGACCTTGGCCGGAAAGCTGCCGAAACCGGAATGCGAGGCGGTGAAGCGCCTCACGATATCCCTCACGGCGCACGCGACGAGGAAGTACTCCTGCACGACCCTGAGCTCCTTCCCCTGCTCGACCGTATCCGACGGGTAGAGCACCTTCGATATCGTCTCCGACGTCATCTTCTGCTCGACGGCCTTCATATAGTCCCCGCTGTTGAATATCTTCATGTCGAACTCGTTCGACGACCTCGCCGAGTAGAGCCTGAGATAATTCACGGTCCCCGTTCCGTACCCCGCGACCGGCATGTCGTAAGGCACGCCGTAGAGGAACTTCCAGTCCCGCCAGAACGGCCTGTAATTGCCGCTCACGTCCTTTTCTATCTTGACCCGGCCGTATATGGGCACGACGCATATCTCGTCTCCCCTCTCGATGAGCCACGGCGATTCCTCGCCGAGCCAGTGGTCGGGCTGCTCCACCTGGTAGCCGTCCACGACCGTCTGCCTGAATATGCCGTAATCGTAATTTATCCCGTACCCGAATCCCGGGAGCCTGAGCGTCGCTATCGAATCCAGGAAGCACGCGACCAGCCTCCCGAGGCCGCCGTTGCCGAGCGCGGGGTCGCCCTCCGTCTCGGCCAGGTCCGTCAGATCGATGCCGAGGGATTTGAGCGCGTCGGCGCACATGTCGAAGGCGCCCAGGTTGATCAGGTTATTCGCAAGCGCCCTCCCCGTAAGGTATTCGAGCGAGAGAATATACGCCCGCTTGGGGTCGGTCCTGTCGTACTTCTCCGCCGTGTCGAACATCCCGTCTATCAACAGCTCCCTCACGGCGAGCGAAACGGAACGAAAGAGGTCCTCGCTCGAAGCCTGGGACATCCTTTTTCCGAGCGAATACTTCAGGTGATAGAGGATCCTCGTCCTGAAAGCCGAGGAATCCGCCGAATCTTTAAGGTAAGGACTGCGATCGCTCATGTTGCCTCTTTATCCTTCGGGTGCTTGCGGCGGGAATTCAGTCCCGCCAGAGATAACTATACGCTGATTTTGCGGATGCGAACACGGGATTTTTGTTCCGCGCGAACGCTAACAGTGTATAATAAAAATTCGAAATACCAACAAACCGCCCGTACCGGAAGGCCATGTCGGACACACGAAAAACGAACGACGGCAGAAGATTTATAAGCGATTTCGACGTCTATCTTTTCAAACAGGGCGCGCACCGCAAAATGTACGAGAAGCTCGGCTCCCACCTGGTTTCCGTGGACGGGAAAGCGGGCGTCCGTTTCGCCGTCTGGGCCCCCAACGCCGAATACGTCTCCGTCATCGGCAACTGGAACGGCTGGAACCGTGGCGCACATCCCTTGAACCCCAGGTGGGACGAATCCGGCATATGGGAAGGGTTCGTCCCCGGCATCGGCAGGGGCGAGGTATACAAGTACCACGTCTCGTCCCGGGTGAAGGGGTACAGGGTGGACAAGGCCGACCCCTACGCCTTCCGCCAGGAAGCCCCCCCGAAAACGGCCTCGATAGTATGGGAGCCCGGCTACGAATGGGGCGACGGCGACTGGATGAAGACGAGGCGCGATCCGAACTCGCTCTCCTCGCCGCTCTCTATATACGAAGTGCACCTCGGCTCGTGGATGCGCGTCCCCGAAGAGGGCGGCCGGCGGCTCACGTACAGGGAAATCGCCCCCAGGCTCGCCGACTACGTAAAATCGACGGGCTTTACGCACGTCGAGCTCCTCCCCGTGATGGAGCACCCGTTCTACGGATCCTGGGGGTACCAGGTGACGGGATACTTCGCCCCGACCGGCAGGTACGGCGCGCCCGAGGACTTCATGTTCCTCGTCGATACGCTCCACCAAAACGGCATCGGCGTCATACTCGACTGGGTGCCGTCCCACTTCCCGAACGACCAGCACGGGCTCGCCTTTTTCGACGGCACGCACCTCTACGAACACTCCGACCCCAGGAAGGGGTTCCACCCCGACTGGAAGTCCTGCATATTCAACTACGGGCGGAACGAAGTGAAGGTCTTCCTCAATTCGAGCGCCATGCTCTGGCTCGACATGTACCATGCCGACGGGCTCCGGGTCGACGGAGTCGCCTCGATGCTCTACCTGGACTACAGCAGGAAAAAAGGCGAATGGGTGCCCAACGAATACGGCGGCAACGAGAACCTCCCGGCCATAGAGTTCATCAAGAACCTCAACCTCGCCGTCTACTCCGAGCACGGCGACGTCCAGACCATTGCCGAGGAATCGACCTCCTGGCCGATGGTGTCGCGTCCGACCTATCTCGGCGGCCTCGGCTTCGGGATGAAGTGGAACATGGGCTGGATGAACGACACGCTCGGCTATTTCTCGCGCGACCCGGTGCACAGAAAGCACCACCAGAACGCACTCACGTTCAGCATACTCTACGCCTTCACGGAGAACTTCGTCCTACCCCTGTCGCACGACGAGGTCGTCCACGAAAAGGGCTCCCTCATCGGGAGAATGCCCGGCGACGTATGGCAGAAGTTCGCCAACCTCCGCGCGCTCTTCGGATACATGTTCGGCCATCCCGGGAAAAAGCTCCTCTTCATGGGCGACGAAATCGGCCAGTGGAACGAATGGAGCCACGACTCCAGCATCGAGTGGCACCTCCTCGGCTTCCCGCTCCACGGCGGGCTCAAGGCGTGGGTGTCGGACCTCAACAAATTCTACAGGCGCGAGCCCGCGCTCTACGAGATCGACTTCTCTCACGAAGGGTTCGAGTGGGTCGACTTCAGGGACTATAACCAGAGCGTCATAAGCTTCGTCAGGAAGAGCGCGAAGGGCGAAATGGTGCTCGTCGTCTGCAACTTCACGCCCGTCCCGCGAAGCGGCTACGCCCTCGGCGTCCCCCGCGCCGGGAGATGGAACGAGGAGCTGAACAGCGATTCGCACTTCTACGGCGGGAGCGGCGTCGGCAACGGCGGCGGCGCGTGGGCCGAGCCCTCCGGCGATCGCGGCAGCCTCCGGATAGACCTCCCCCCTCTCGGCGTCCTCTTTTTCAAACACGAAGGTTAATGGTATATAATTCCCTCTAATCCCGGGCAGGAGGCGCGGCAGGCGGAAAGATTTGAATAGACACGGCACGTCCCAGGCAAGGCTGAAGACAACGCACGGCTCTCCCCGGCCGCTCGGGGCGACGTGGGACGGGCGCGGCGTCAACTTCGCCGTCTACTCCGAGAACGCCCAGTACATCGAGCTCTGCCTCTACGCCCCCGGCCTCCCCGAAACCGAGACCGGCAGGATAAAGCTCGAATCCAAAACCCATAACGTCCACCACGCCTACGTGCGCGGCCTCGGGCCGGGGCAGCTCTACGGCTACAGGGCATACGGGCCCTACGACCCGCCCTCCGGCCAGCGGTTCAACCCCGCAAAGCTCCTCGTCGATCCCTACGCCAGGGCAATATCCGGGGCGGTCATGCTCGACAGCATACACCACGACCACAAGATATACCGGCGCGCGCACAAGCTCGTCATCGATTCCCGTGACAGCGCCGCCTACATGCCGAAATCGGTCGTCGTGGACGGCTCGTTCGACTGGGGCGGCGACTCGCCTCCCGGGGTGCCGTGGTCCGACACCGTGATATACGAGGCCCACGTGAGGGGGCTCACGATGCTCCACCCCGAAGTGCCCGGGGAGCTCCGGGGGACGTACGCCGGCCTCGCCTCGCCGGACGTGATCTCGCACCTCCGCTCGCTCGGCGTGACGGCCGTCGAGCTCATGCCCGTCCACCACTCAGTCTCCGAGTGCAGGCTCCTCGAAAACGGGCTCGTCAATTACTGGGGCTACAACACCCTCGGCTTCTTCGCGCCCGACATAAGATATTCCCGGGGCTCCGCGGGCGGCGGGCGGCCCGGCGGGCAGGTCAACGAATTCAAGGAAATGGTAAAGGCCCTCCACAAAGAGGGATTCGAGGTGATACTCGACGTCGTCTACAACCACACGTGCGAGGGCGGGAGCGGCGGCCCCACGCTCTCGCTGAGGGGTCTCGACAATAAAACGTACTACCGCCTCGACCCCGGCAAAAATGGGGACTACCTGAACTTCACGGGCACGGGGAATACTATAAACTCGTCCCATCCGGCGGTCGTAAAGCTCATATTCGACAGCCTCAGGTACTGGGCCGAAGAGATGCGCGTGGACGGCTTCCGGCTCGACCTCGCCCCCGTGCTGTTCAGGAACGGAAACGGCTTCGACCGCTCGCACCCGCTCTTTAAGGAAATAGCGGCCGACCCCGTCCTCTCCGGCGTAAAGCTCATAGCCGAGCCCTGGGACCTCGGCCCCGGCGGCTACCAGACGGGCGGCTTCCCCGACCCCTGGTCCGAATGGAACGACAGGTACAGGAACACCGTCAGGCGCTTCTGGCGGAGCGACGAGGGCGTCATCCCGGACATGGCCTACAGGATAAGCGGGTCGAGCGACCTCTACGGCACGAGGGAAAAGGGCTCTTACGCGAGCATAAACTACGTCGCCTCCCACGACGGCTTCACGCTGAGCGACCTCGTCTTGTACGAGCACAAGCACAACGAGGCCAACCTCGAAGACAACGCCGACGGGAACAACGCCAACTACGCCTTTAACTTCGGCGTCGAAGGGCCGTCGGACGACGCCGCGATAATAAAGGAGCGCGAAAAACAGAAGAGGAATTTCCTCGCGACCCTCTTCCTGTCGCAGGGCGTCCCAATGCTGCTCATGGGCGACGAGGCGGGGAGGACGCAGCGGGGAAACAACAACGCCTATTGCCAGGACAACGAAACGTCGTGGATGAGCTGGGGCTTCGACGCCCGCGGCAAAAAGCTCCTCCTTTTCACGAGGTTCCTCGCCGCTCTCAGAAAATCCTACCCCGTCCTCAGGCGCGGCATATTTTTCACCGGGGTCCCGCACGCGATGTTCGGCCACAAGGATCTCTCGTGGTTCCTCCCCGACGCGAGGGAGATGACGGACGCCGACTGGCAGAATCCCCGCCTCCGCTCGATAAGCATCGTGAAGGTCGAAAACACCTTCGAACAGACGGCGAAACCGAAAAAAGCACTCCACGACAACGCCCTCATGCTCCTCCTCAACGCCGAGCCCAACGGGGTCGTTTTCACGGTCCCCGACGGACACATATCGCCCCTGTGGCAGGTGATATTCGACACGAGCCGCGAAAGGCCCGGCGGCAAGACAATCGGCGCCGGAAAGCACTACACCCTCGCGGGAAGGTCTCTCGCACTTTTGAAACCGTCCGCTAAAACCGGATAATAATTCTCTCGGTCCAGGGTTGGCCCGGCGCGTCATGAGAGAAAGAAAAAGCGGCATACTCCTGCACATATCGTCCCTCCCCTCCCCCTTCGGCGTAGGGGACCTCGGCCCCGAAGCGTTTAAATTCGCGGACTTTCTCCGCGATTCGGGCCAGACGTACTGGCAGGTCCTGCCGCTCAATCCGACGGAGCTCCCCTACGGCAACTCCCCCTACAGCGGCCCGTCCTCCTACGCCGGGAACCCGCTCTTCATAAGCCCCGAGAGGCTCGCGGAAGAGGGCCGCCTCGCGCCGGACGCGATAAGGAAGAAACCCCGCTTCGGGCGGAAGAGGGTAAACTACGAAGCCGCGGTCTCGTACAAGTCCGCGCTCCTCAAATCCGCGTTCGAAAACGCCCGCGACGGGCTTCTCGAAGACGCCTCGTTCGCTGAATTCCGCGAACGGAATAAATACTGGCTCGAAGATTACTGTCTCTACACGGTGCTCAAGGAAAAACTGCACTCGGCGACGTGGCGCGATTTCCCGAAAGAGCTCAGGGACAGGGACGAGTCCGCCCTCGCCGAATGGCGCGAGAAAATGCGGGCCGAAACCCTTTACCACGAATTCGTCCAGCACCTCTTCTTCTCGCAGTGGCATGCCCTCGAAGGCCACTGCCGCGAGAGGGGCGTAAAACTCATCGGCGACATACCGTATTACGTCAACTTCGACAGCTCCGAGGTCTGGAGCAGCCCCGGCGCGTTCAAGCTCGACGCCGAAAAGAGGCCGCTCTACGTCTCCGGCGTCCCGCCCGACTATTTCAGCAAGACCGGCCAGCTCTGGGGGAACCCCGTCTACGACTGGAACGAGCTCCGGCGGACGGGATATAAGTGGTGGATGGACAGGATAGGCCACAACCTCTCCCTGTTCGACGTGCTCAGGCTCGACCACTTCAGGGGCTTCGTCGCATACTGGGAAATAGAGGCCGGCGAGAAAACGGCGCTCAACGGTAAATGGGCCGGCGCGGGCGCAGTCCCGTTTTTCGACGCGCTCTTCTCACGTTACGACAAGGGCCGCTTCATCGCCGAGGACCTCGGCGACATAACCCCCGACGTAAGGGAGATAATAAAGCGCTACGACCTGCCCGGGATGAAAATACTCCTCTTCGCGTTCGGCGACGACTTCCCCTACGGCGAGTACCTCCCGTCCGTATTCAAGGAAAACTGCATCGTCTACACCGGCACACACGACAACAACACGGTCCGGGGATGGTGGGAGGACGAGGCCGGGAACAAAGAGAAAAACCGGGTCTTCGAATACCTCGGGAAAAAGATAAGCGCCGGCGAAATAAGCTCCGAATTCATTAAGCTCGCCATGCTCTCCCCGGCGGACATGGCGGTCATACCGATGCAGGACGTGCTCGGGCTCGGGGCCGGGGCCCGCATGAACACCCCTGCCGTCCGGAAGGGCAACTGGGAATGGAGGCTCGAACCCGGATACGCGGGCGGGGAGCTCGCGGACTATATCCTCGGAATCACCCGCGAAAGTAGCAGAAATTGACGGCCGCTTTATTTATTTCTCCGAAAAATGCGTTAATATCATCTAGGGTGCGGGTTACCGTTGCTGCCTCAGCTTCGGGCAGCGCGGAAGGTGAAAGCGGTTGATTAAAGTTCTATTCATTGCCTCCGAAATTGAGCCCCTGGCGAAAACGGGGGGCCTCGCGGACGTCATAGGGGTACTGCCCAAAAAGTTAAACGAAATAGGGTGCGAAGTCAGGGTCATACTGCCTTATTACAAGGAAGTCCGGAAGAACCTCAAGCGCCTTAAGCTCAAGGTCAAGGACCTTAACCGCGACGTCATCGTCACGATAGACTGGCTCCCGTACAAGGGCCGCATAAAGGAAACGACCGTCGAGGGGGTAAAGGTATACCTCCTCGCGAACGACAATTTTTACGACCGCGACCATCTCTACACCACCCCCCACGGCGACTACAGGGACAACGACCTCAGGTTCGGATTCTTCTCCATAGGCGCACTCGAAATCGCCAAGGCCCTCGATTTCAGGCCCGACATCATCCACTGCAACGACTGGCAGTCCGGGCTCGTGCCCATCGCCCTCAAATGGAAGAAGCACTACAACAACGACCTCTTTTTCAAAAACTCGAAAACGGTATTCACGATTCACAACATCTCCTACCAGGGCCTCTTCGGAAAAGACCTCCTCGACAAGTTCGGCCTCTCGCACTCGCTCTTCAACCCCGAGCAGCTCGAATTCTACGGCAGGGTGAATCTCCTTAAGGGCGGCATACTGACTTCGGACCTCGTAACGACCGTAAGCCCCACATACGCCCACGAGATACAAACGAAGGAATACGGCTACGGTCTCGACGGCGTCCTCAGGGCCGTCGCGCGCTCAGGGAGGCTCGCCGGGATACTCAACGGTATAGACAACGAGGACTGGAACCCCGAAACCGACAGGGCGCTCTACGCCCGCTACGACTCGCGCGACCTCGCGGGCAAGTACGAGAACAAGGCCCGGCTCAAGAATCTTCTCGGTTTTAACACCAACGGCCACGTCCCGCTCATAGGCGTCATATCGCGCCTCGCCCACCAGAAGGGCATCGATCTCATCGTAAGGGCGCTCCACAGGATACTCGACCTCGGGGCCGAGCTCGTGATACTGGGGACGGGCGACAAGGGATACGAGAGGCTTCTGAAGCAGGTCTCGGACGATTACGTGGACAATTTCAGGGCCGTAATAGGCTACAACGAAGCCAAGGCCAGGCGCATATACGCCGGGAGCGACATGTTCCTCATGCCCTCCCGGTTCGAGCCCTGCGGCCTCGGCCAGCTGATCGCCCTCCGGTACGGCGCCATACCGGTCGTAAGGGCGACGGGCGGGCTCCTCGACACGATCATCGACTACGACGAAAACAGGGATAACGCAAACGGATTTATCTTCGATCACTTCAGCGAGCAGAGCATGCTGAACACGATCGAAAGGGCCATAACCGCGTATCACAACCCGCCCGAATGGAAGCGCCTCGTCAGGAACGCCATGGGGCAGGATTTTTCGTGGAAGCGTTCGAGCCGGGAATACCTGGCTTATTACAAGGACCTTTTCACCGGGGGTTAGGGCTTATTAAAATCGCCCTCGTCACGGCTGGACGCACGGACATATCATGTATAATAGCGCTGATAAATAATCCCTCTTTCTAAATAAATTCGACATAAAAGAGACGCCCGGCTCGGGTCCCGTTCGTGGGAAGGCCGGATTTTATACTGGAAACGGAATGCTATATTATTTATTGTTACTAAAATTATGAGGGGCTGATCAAGAGATGAGAAAATACGAGTCCGCGATCAGGAAAAACGTTCTTTGGTGGGTTGACGAGGTAAAGAGCGTGGACATACTGGTCGGAATTCCGTGTTACAACTGCGAAGACTCCATAGGGTTTGTCGTGGAGCAGGTGGCCAGGGGGCTGGCGGAGCACTTCCCGGACCATACCTCGGCCATATTCATAAGCGACGGCGGGTCGCTCGACGACACGAGGGAAAACGCCTACCAGGCGAAAATCCCGGAGCACGTTCTCCGAAGGGTAACCATCTACAGGGGCCTACCGGGGAAGGGAACTTCTTTCAGGGCGGTGTTCGAGCTCGCCATAATGCTCAAGGTAAAGGCGATAGCCGTCTTCGACGCCGACCTCAGGAGCATAACCCCCGAATGGGTCAAGTTCATCGTCGAGCCCATACTCGACGGCTCCGCGGGCTTCGTAGCCCCCTACTACAGGAGACACAAGTTCGACGGGACCATAACGAACCAGATCGTCTACCCGATGACGCGCGCCCTTTACGGCGTGGACATAAGGCAGCCCATCGGCGGCGACTTCGGCTTCTGCCCCGAGCTCGCGGCCTTCTTCATGAAGGAAGATGTCTGGGATACCGACGTCGCCCGGTTCGGAATCGACATATGGATGACGACCTGCGCGATAAACGAGGGCTTCAAGGTAGTCCAGACGTACCTCGGCACGAAAATACACGGCGCGAAGGACCCGGCGTCCGACCTCGGCCCGATGTTCAGGCAGGTCGTGAGCACCGTCTTCTATCTCATGGGCAAGTACGAGCGCAACTGGGACAGGAACAACCCGTTCCAGGCGATTCAGATAAACAACAAGATAGACGAAGAGCCCAAGCTCGAAGCGGTCTCCGTCAGTATGAACGACCTTCTCGAAGAGTTCGTCGAGGGCTTCCGCCATTTCAGGCCCATGTACGACGAGATACTGAACGACAACAATATGGCCAGGCTCGACGAAATCTACGAGGCATGGACGTCCAACGAAGAGAAGGAATTCGACGCCGAGCTCTGGAGCAAGATACTCTACGATTTCGCCTACACGTACCAGCAGTGGCAGAGGAACAAGCGTCGCCTCGTCGACATCATAACGCCCCTTTACTTCGGGCGCGTGAAGAGCTACTGCCAGGAGGTCATGAACATGTCCAGCGACGAGGCCGAGGAGGTCGTTCAGCAGCAGGCCAAGATATTCGAGCAGAATAAATCCTACCTCCTGGAACGCTTCGACATCTGGGAAGACTAACGACCTCACCGGGGCCGGTTTTCAGGGGGATGCGGCGCCGCCTCGGGAACGCGTTTTGAAACGAGCGCATAAGACGTTATAATCGTCCGCGGCGGGGTGCGAATACTTCGGCTCGTTCGCACCCGGCTCTGCAAATGGGAGAAATAGTAACAACCGGAAGACGCAACCTCGGACTATTCGGAGCGATAGGCATAGGCGTGGGCTCGATAGTCGGGGGCAGCATCCTCGTCCTTACGGGCATCTCCTACACGGCCGCCGGGCCGGGCGCGATATTCGCCTTCATACTGAACGGACTCATAGCCATCATCACGGCTTTCAGCTTCGCCGAGCTTTCGGCGGCGTTCCCGGAATCGGGCGGCCCGTACGTATACGCAAAAAAACTCCTCTCGATTAAAGCGGCCTTCGCGATAGGCTGGCTCCTCTGGTTCGCGTCGATGGTGGCGTCCGTCCTCTACGCGCTCGGGGCGGGCTACTTCACGACCCTCCTCATAAAGGGGGTACTCGGCTACTTTCCGGGCATGAGCGCCGACTGGCTGACGACGGCGCGCGCTTCGCAGGTCATAGCCGGGGCGGCCATAGTCTACTACACCGTCAGCCTCATGCTAAAGCCCGCCAGCGGAGGCGCGTTCGCCAACATAGGGAAGATAATAGCCTTCTCGGTCCTGATACTGGGCGGCGTCTGGGCAATGACGGGCGAGAGCCCGGCGAGCATCCGGAAAGACTTTTCTCCATTGCTCCCGTTCGGATTCCTCGGCGTCGTCGAGGCCATGGGGTACACCTTCATAGCCTTTCACGGCTTCGAGCTCATAGCCGCCGTCGCCGGCGAGGTCAAGGACCCCGACAAGACGATACCGAGGGCGATGATAATATCGATTCTCATATCGCTCGCCATATACGTCCCGCTCGTATTCATCGTCACGATCGCCGGGACAGCGCCCGGGCAGTCCATAGTAGATCTCAGCATGCAGAATCCCGAGTCCGTCATAGCCGTCGCGGCCGAAAGGTACATGGGCAAGGCCGGCTACTGGGTCGTCGTCATAGCGGGCATACTCTCGATGCTCTCGGCGCTCTACGCGAATATACTCGCCCCCTCGCGCATAGCGGAGAGCATGGCCCGCGACAGGACGCTCCCCAGGCCGCTCGGCGAGGTCAGCAGCAAATGGGGAACGCCCGACAAGGCGCTTTTGGCGACCTCTGCAATAATAATCGCGACCCTGATACTCGTGCCGGACGTCAACGCCGCCGGAGCCGCCGCGAGCCTCATATTTCTCCTGGCCTTCGCCCTCACGCAGGGGATAGCCATACTCGCACGTAAAAGGAGAACCCCGAGGCCGGATGCGTTCCGGATACCTTTCTTTCCCTACCTCCCCCTCGCCGGCATCGTGATCTGCTCGGGCATAGTCATATTCGAGGGTATCAAAGTCCCCGAGGCCGGAATCATCGCCGCTATCTGGCTGGCAATAGGCGGCGTTCTCTATTACATACGCTTCGGCCGGAGCGCAAGGATTTTCGACGCCTCGTCCGAGGGCTACGACCCCGAGCTGGTCAGGCTCCGCGGAAGGAATCCGCTCTTCCTCGTCCCCATCGCGAATCCGACGAGCGCCAAGGCCACGATAGAGGTCGCGGCCGCGCTCGCCCCGCCCGAATACGGTAAGGTGCTTTTACTTTCCGTCGTTACCACCGGCGAAGAAACCCCGGTTTACGAAGAAGACCGCGTGCTCAGCGCACAGGCGGTGCTGAGGGAGGCGATATCGACCTCCCTCGAAATCGGCCTCAGCCCCGAGGCCCTCATCACGATAGCCGAAAGGCCGTGGCCCGAAATAGTGCGCGTCGCCCGGACGTACAGGTGCGAGAGCCTTCTCATCGGCCTCACGTCGCTCACCCAGAAATCCGCCGAAAGGAACCTCGAAAGGCTCGTAAACGCCGTCCCGAGCAACGTGGTCATGCTGAAAGCCCCACGGGGCTGGCACATACACACGGCCAAGCGCATACTCGTCCCTGTCGGGGGCAGGGGGGGCCACGGAGAGCTCCTGGCCCGTATACTGGGAAGCATCTCCCGCGCCGGCGGGACCGAGGTCACGTTCCTCCGCATACTCCCCGAAGACACCGACTGGAGAGCGGCCAAAAAGGCCCGGAACGAGCTTTTCCGCTATGCGGAAGACCACGCCGGGCACGTAAACTTCAAGGTAAGGATCGAAAAATCCGACGACATCGCCGGGCGCATAATAAAGCTGGCCGAGGAAAACGACCTCGTCATACTCGGCATCCACCAGTCGGGGAGCCGGAAACGCTCCCTCGGCGGTCCCCCCCTCCGTATCATACGCGAGAGCCCCCGCCCCGTTCTTATGATAAGCAGGGGGGGATGACAGGCTCAGCTCTCTAAAAATTATTTAATTTAAGGCAAATAGGCCGCCCATTCCCCTCTTTTCCGGCCCCGATTGTGTAATTGCGCACAGGATTTTAGTGTAATACTACACAGCTCCGCACCTATACACACACCGTTTTCCCATAACCGGCTGCAATCACTGGAAACATGCGATTATAAAGGGTTGGCACAGCACTTGCAATCTATATAACGCAAATGCAAATAAGAGCCGTTAGAAGCCAGGCTGCAGTTTTCGGATTCGAGACCGTATCGCTAACCCGGCTCTGGCTGTCCGCCCTCTTATGATCACCTCTTTTTTCATAATGTCGGGGTAAGGGTTCCCCGATTTCTCGATTAAAAACAACGAATACAATCCGGATCAAGGGATGATGCATTTAAGACCAATTCACGTACGACTGCGAAGTCACAGGAGGCTTGAACTCTGATGTTTAATTTTGGTGAGTTAATAACAGTAGGCTACATATACACAGCCGTCGCGTTCGTGGTTTCGACGCTGCTGATTACGTTTAAAAACCTTATAGGCAAGGATAGACACTACTTCAGCATTCTCGAGTATTTGAATGTGAACGTTGTGGCCGCCCTCATCGTATGGCTCATCGGCTATCCGGCCCCGGCGATACTGGCCGTCACGGCGGGCAGCATGGCTCTGATGGCCGTTGCGCACAGGGGGCTGAGGAATTTCACGATTGCGGGACGCCTTCTCCTGGTCACGTACTCCCTTCTCTCCCTGTTCGGGATAGTCTGGGGATTCTGGTTCATCGCGTCCATTGACGTGAGCACCATAACGCGCGTGCTCATGTACATCGGCTACCCGCTCCTCTTCGTCACGCTTTTCGGCGGAATCATAACCGCTTTCGAGCAGTGGGAAGTCCTCGGCAAGGTAAAGTGGGACAGGCCCAACAGCCCCCTCCCGCCGGGAGGCCTCGGGAGCTACCCGAGGGTTTGCCTCCAGGTGCCGGCCTATTCCGAGCCGCCGGACGTGGTAATAGCAACGCTCGACAGCATAGCGAGGCTCGATTATCCGAATTTCGAAGTCATGGTCATAGACAACAACACTAAAGACCCGAACCTCTGGAAGCCCGTCGAGGCGCACTGCAAAAAGCTCGGCGAGAGGTTCAGGTTCTTCCACGTAGACCCTATAAAAGGCGCGAAGGCCGGGGCGCTCAACTTCGCGCTCAAGCACACGTCCTCCGAGGTCGAGATCATAGGCGTCGTAGACAGCGACTACCAGGTCGAGCCCGATTTTCTCGACCGTCTCGTAGGCTACTTCGAAGACCCGAAAATGGGATTCGTCCAGACCCCTCACGACTACAGGGAATGGGGCCGGAGCCTCTACCAGAGGATGTGCTACTGGGAATATAAATATTTCTTCGAAACGGTCATGCCGAGCCTTAACGAGCGCGACGCCGGGCTAACCGTAGGCACTATGTGCCTCATAAGAAAGAAGGCCCTCGAAGACGCCGGCGGCTGGGCCGAATGGTGCCAGACAGAAGACTCCGAGCTTTCCATCCGCATACACGCGGCGGGGTACTCCTCGGTCTATACGAACGAAACCTTCGGGCGAGGGCTCATCCCCGAAACATTCCTCGGCTACAAAAAGCAGCGCTACAGGTGGACGTACGGCCCCGTACAGGAGCTCAAGCGTCATTTCAGGTTCTACCTGCCGAAGTTCCTTGCGAAGCCTTCGGCAATGACGACGCTCCAGAAGGTTCATCATCTGAACCACGGGCTCGGCTACCTCAACATCGGCCTCGGGGCGCTGTTCATACCGTTCGGACTTGCGGCCCTCGCTTCGATGACGATCCAGAACGAGGTCGTCGCGGTTCCCAAGGCCCTCTGGGTGTCGTCCCTGGCCGTGCTCGTGTGCGGGATCATCCTGAGATGGCTTACGTATCACGTCTACCTCAAATGCCCCTTCAGGGACACGATAGGCGCTTTCATAGCCAACAGCGCGCTCACGCACACGTACATCGTCGCCAGCATAACGTGTCTCTTCACCAAAGAGATACCGTGGCAGAGAACGAACAAGTTCAAGTCGCTCCCGCTCGGCCTCGGGGCCCTCAGCTCCGCGCAGACGGAGGCCCTCGTCGGCCTCTTCATAGTAATGGCCGGAAGCGCGGCGTTCCTGCTCATGCCCGGTCTCGGCTTTCACTTCATGCTCGCCAGCATCATCGTAATGAAGGGGAGCGAATACCTCGCGGCCCCGGCTCTCGCTATGCTCGCCGAGTACGAAGTCAGAAAGGCCCGCGCCGAAGAGACGGCAGTCGCCGCTCCGAAGCCCCTTCCCGCAAGGAGGCAGAGCCAGCAGTATCAGCCTATAAAGAGGAACATAACGAAGTAACGATAGAAGCTGGAAGCGATTCAAAAACGGGCGTCCTGCAAAAGCATGGCGCCCGTTTTTTATTTACCTTCCACCTTGCATCTCATCCAGACGCCGCTTTATGGATTCGGCTATCACGCGGTTGCCGTTTCCGTTGAAGTGCCCGCTGTAATTATTCGGATATATCTCCTCATGCAGGGCGGCTTCCCCGAGCGGCCCGAGGAGGTTTATATACGGAATGCCGTGCCCCTCGAAATACGACTCGGCCTCCTCGCTCACCCGCCGCTCGTTCCGTAGTAGACGGTCTATTTCGGCGGAATACCGAAGACCGGTGTTCCCTTCTATAAACCGGCCGTAGACGCTCTCCTTGGTCGGCAGTATCACGACCAGAAAGCGTACGCCGTTCTTTTCGGCGAGCAAATTCATCTCGTTAAAGAAATCAAGGGCGAGCCTGAGCCCCTCCCTCACGTCGGGCCTGTCCATGTCGAGGGCTTCGAGCCGCCTTACGGGCGTAAAGCCGGTATGGATGCCGTATTCCCGGACCTCGAGCATGGTGATCTTTTCCCCGCGATCGAGCATCATTTTCTGTCTCATCCCGTCGCCCAGGTAAGAAGCGGTTATAACCCGGTAGAGAACGCTGTTTTCCGCAAACCAGCCCGCAGCGCCATACACCCTCCGCTTCAGTTCGTACGCAAAGGGCTTCTTTACAGGCGGGGTTTCCTCGACCTGGGGCTTATCACCTGCTTTTGTCTCGTCGTTACCGCCGGGGCCGGGGCCGGGCCCGGCTCCGGGCTTACGAAGATGCCGCCAGCGCTCTACCGTATAGACGGCCGTGTACGTGTCGGCCAGATCGTTGCCCAGATAAAATCCCGCAACAACGACCCCGGGTTTCAATTCCAGCGCCCCGTTCCCGAAAAGATAAAAATACTCCGCCGGCCCGTAGCCGCCTATCCCCATGTTATACGCCACTTTGCCCGTGAGCGAGCCGAGTATGGACGGCCAGGAGTATTTCGCCGGCGCGCTCTCGCCGTAGGTCTGCGAATCGCCCAGGGCTACGATATCGGCCCTTTCCGGTACATGCCTGTTCCTGTAGCCCCGGGAATCGTGCCCGGCGGAATGCGGCTCTATTTTGTACCGGAGCACCGGGTCGTACGACAGACGTCTCCAGAGATAATCCACCGGGTCGATGAAAATCCTGGCTACCCCCTCGGCAACAAGAAGGGCGGCGATAAAAGCAAAAACAACGAGGCAAAACCTCTTGGCAAAATAACTCAACGCGGGTGCGCTCCCGGCCTGAAAAGTCTGTAAGGCGGCAGTTAATTATTTCATAATTACCCGCATCCTGCCAATACCGGCCCGGGGCGCGTGCTCCCGGCTGCGCCGGTGTATAAGGTCATAATTCCCTGACCGCTACGTTGTCCCTCACCCACCTGACGATTTCATCCGTCGAAGAGCCGGGCTCGAATATCGTTTTGACGCCTTTCTCCCTGAGACGCTCGATATCTTCTTTCGGCACTATGCCGCCCCCGAATAACGTTACGTCGTCGATCCCTTTCTCCTTAAAGAGCCTTATCAGCTCCGGGAACACATAGTTGTGCGCACCGGAAAGAATGCTTATCCCGACCGCATCGACATCCTCCTGGACGGCCGCTTCCGCAACCACCTGCGGAGAGTTATGGAGCCCGGTGTAGATCACCTCGTAGCCCGCGTCCCTCAAGGCCCTCGAAATTATCTTAACCCCCCTGTCGTGGCCGTCCAGCCCGACCTTCCCGATAAGAATTCTCACTGCTCTCTCGTTTTTCATGACGCGCCCTCGTATCTATTCATGCTCCGTCTAAAAATATCCGGGGTCGGTGTACACGCCGTAAGCTTCCCTGAATATGTCGCTGATCTCGCCGAGAGTCGCATATTCCCTTACGGCTTCGATAATGTAAGGCATCAAATTTTTCCCCTGCCTGGCAGCGATCAGGATGTCCCCGAGCCTCGCGCCGACTTCCCGGTTATTCCTGCTTCTTTTCAGCGACCCGAGCCTTTCGTTCTGCTCCGCTTCCACCTTTTCTTCGATCTTGAGGATCTGTATCGGGAGCTCCTCGTCCACCGAATACTTGTTAACCCCGACTATCGTCTTTATCCCCGTGTCCAGCTCTCTCTGATACTTGTAGGCGGCGTCCGCTATCTCTTTCTGCGGATAACCTTCACTTATGGCCCTGATCATCCCGCCCATTTTGTCGATCCTGTCTATATATACAAAAGCTTCCTTTTCCATTTTATCGGTGAGTGCCTCCATTAAATAACTCCCGCCGAACGGGTCTATGGAATTCACGACCCCGCTTTCCTCGGCGATGATCTGCTGCGTTCTGAGCGCGACGGTCACGGCCTCTTCGGTCGGGAGGGCCAGGGTCTCGTCCATCGAGTTCGTATGGAGCGACTGTGTGCCGCCGAGCACGGCGGCGAGGGCCTGAATCGTGACCCTGGCCACGTTGTTCAGGGGCTGCTGCGCTGTGAGGCTCGCGCCCGCGGTCTGGGCGTGCGTCTTCAGCATCATGGATTTGGGGCTCCTCGCCCCGAAGCGTTCTTTCATTATCTTCGCCCACATCCTTCTCGCAGCCCTGAACTTGGCTACCTCTTCCAGAAAGTCGTTATGGACGTTGAAGAAAAAGGAGAGGCGCGGCGCGAACGCGTCGATATCGAGGCCGCGCTTCAGCGCTTCCTCGACGTAACAGACGCCGTCGGCGAGCGTGAAGGCCAGCTCCTGGATCGCCGTGGAACCGGCTTCCCTGATGTGATAACCGGAGATCGAGACCGGGTGCCATAACGGCACCTCCCGGGCGCAGAATTCTATCACGTCCACATTTATTTTTACGGAAGGCACCGGGGGCGATATCCACTCCCTCTGGGCTATGAACTCCTTCAGCATATCGTTCTGAAGCGTTCCCCCCAGCCTGTCCCGGCTCACCCCCTTCTTCTCCGCCATAACGATATACATGGCGAAGATGATGGAGGCGGTGCAGTTCACGGTCATGGACGTGGTTACAGCGTCGAGGTCTATGCCGTCGAAGAGAACCTCCATGTCCTGAAGCGACGAAACCGAGACCCCTTCCCTTCCGACCTCCCCCCGCGCCCGCTCGTGGTCCGCATCGTAACCCATGAGCGTGGGCATGTCGAACGCCGTGCTGAGGCCGGTCTGGCCGTGCTGAAGCAGGTATTTAAACCTCCTGTTGGTGTCCTCCGGCGCCCCGAAGCCGGCGAACTGGCGCATCGTCCAGAGCTTGCCTCTGTACATGGAGCTATGTATGCCCCGTGTATACGGATAGGAGCCCGGGAAGCCGAGCTCCTTTTCATAATCGAACCCGTTCAGGTCAAGCGGCGTTGCCAGGGGCGGGACTTCCATTCCCGAGATGGTCGTATAGTCGGCCTCCCTTTTCCGTCCGCTCCGGTACTCGCTTTCCCAGTCCTCCCTGGCCTTCTTCAGTCTTTCCGTCTTCCTGTCTTCCAAATTCATGAATACCTCTCCATGTAAATGTTAAACTCGTCTGTCAATCGCATAATCGCGGCTCTAATCAACGTTCCGTCAGCTTATTTCAAAGCAATTTTGATTTAATTGCCGGACCGATACGAGAACCCGCCGGAATTATTTCCGGCCTGGTTACGCCCTCATCTTCTTTCGAAGACAACCCCGTATGCAGAAAATGCATCCCTGACTTAACTTTCCATGTCCGCGAAGCATTTCTTTCATTCCGCTTTCGCAACATCCGTAGCCCCGGCCCGCATTAAATTCCTATCCTGCAGCCCCCGTGGGGACGCTACAGGATAGGAACCAGAAGCAATCCGGCAATGGGCCTACGGCGGAAAATCCGTGATAAAGCTCAAAACATCCGCACATCCTGTTATAACACTCCCCCCTGACTGTACTGCGGGAGGAGGAAGCGGTGACGCATCGTATACTTGAAGGGAGTCGAATAAAGAATCTGACCCAAATCACTCTCCTCTCTTTCAACCTTCTTCGACCATATGGTCCTGGCCCCCGGGATTATCAGGTTGAAGGTAAAGCTGATGAGCCCCACAACCTCGGTAGCCGGTATCTGGCCGCCCATGTAATCGAAAGGCATCCCCTGCATAAACCAGGAACGAACATCGGCGCCGGTTGCGGTACGGATGCTTGCAGCGTCCATCATAAACCGGTGACCCGAGCCGAACCCCGGGGGGAGATCGGACGGAAGATAAGTGACTTCATGAATGCTGTTCGAGACATCCGGGGATGTAGTAATTCGGTAGTTCATACGGCCCCAGTCGGTTTTACCGTAAAATGCCGGCCTTGCCGAGAGGGGCTTATCGGAATAACGGCCATTGGCAGTGTGAAGAACATAACCGCGCCTTTCCATAAGCATATTAAAATAGTTACCATTGATTCCATGCTCGTACGCAGCGATATACGCACCCTTCTTTGGAAACCCGAACGGCTCTCTTCCCGCGGATATGCCCGAATCGTTCGAAAGGTACATGTACGGGTAGTATCCACCCAGGTATTTTGTACCATCTCCCCCTTCCAGGGAAGTGGCGAAAGTTACGCCCATCTCCATGTACGGCCCGATCATCGTATTCCTGTGTATCACGTACCAGAACTCTATTACGTCGTCTTCCACCTTGATCGGATCCGGCACGACGGCCTTCATGGCCTCGATGTCGGCCCGGATTACGAACGCCATCCAGCGGCTTTCCGTGTACGTAAGGGGAATGACGTCGTAGTCATACTGCGGGTCCGCGACACCCTGACTGATAATGTGAATTCGATCTCTGTCGAGCGGCAAGGGCGGCACCTCCCCATCGCTCAACCAAGGGTTACTGTATTCATTGGCTTGCAATCCCATGTTACTAACCCTCCTGTGTGCTATTCTCAACCGGCGCCCGGCGACTGAGCGCTTGTTCAGTATATGCATCTTAATATATTTCCTTTCCGCATGTCAAGCCTTTTTTCCGGCCACAACTTGAAGTGTTTACGGTAATACAATATTGACAGCCGGTTACACCATACAAGCAGCGCGCATGTATATCGGGCTATGGGAGAAGCTGTATTGATTCCATATCCCGCGGATACTGACTGAACGATCGTTCGATAATGTATATAGAGTCATAACCTATCCATTTTCCCGCATAATTTATGCGCAAAGCGAAAATTATTTAAGACCTGAGACTATAAACGGACGACGGACGGGATGTCAATTACGAGAGGCCCAGCTCCTTTATGACGAGGCAGCTTTTTAGCTCTATAAACCTTTCGAGGGTGTAGTTCTTTTGCACTATCCAGCGCCTGAAAGCCCACATTTGCCCGGTAACCATGATTTCGTTGGCCAGAAGATTGACGTCTTTCTTGCTGATGGAAAATGTTCCGTCCTCGATACCCTGGAGAATGATCTCCTCGAATATCGACGTCATTTCTTCCTCGGACTTGAATATGTACTTTCTCGCATTATACGACAGCGATTTTGTTTCCTGGTAGAGAAACAGCACGTAGTCCTGCATTTCGTCGATAATCGCGTAGTAAGACCTGATAGCGTTTTCGAGTCTCTCTCTGGAAGTGCCGTTGATTTTGAGCGAGGGCCTCACCCTCTTGCTGACACTCGAATGAATATAATCGATGACAAGGTAGAGAATATCTTCCTTGGTTCTAATATATTCATACAACGTTCCTATGCTCATTCCGAACTTTTGTGCGATTTCCCGCACAGTAGTTCTGTGAAATCCCTTTCGAACGAAGAGCTCTACCGCAGCTTTCACTATCTCCATTCTCCGGACTTCTATAAGTTGCTTGTCTTTTACCCTTGACTCAATATGCTTTACCGCTCTTTCCATATCGATAGTGTCTGTCCGGCTCCTCTATAACAACAAATTCTAACCGAATCGTGAAGAATAATAAAATGCAGAAGTCCAGCAGCATGGATAAGTTACTGGTGGAGCCGAAGGGATTCGAACCCTCGACCTCATGAATGCCATTCATGCGCTCTCCCAACTGAGCTACGGCCCCGAGAAAGGTAATAATTTAAGCGTCCGTTCGTTTAAAGTCAAATATTATAATGTATAATTTTTGCCCTGAAACCCGGGATAAAACAAGGAGGCTGTTTCATGAGCGTGGTAAATGTCGGCCTGATAGGCGCAGGTACAGTGGGCTGCGGTGTTATAAAGATCCTCGAACAGAATAAAGAGATAATAGAAAAGAGGACTGGCATAACTCCCGACCTCAGGAAAATAGCCGACATCGACCCCGACAGGAAAAGGCCGGTCAGGATACCCAGGGGCAAAATAACCCGCGACGCCGGGGAGCTTATAAACGATCCCTCTATCGACATAATCATCGAGCTCATAGGCGGAACGACAATCGCCAAAGACCTCGTCCTCGCCGCACTCCGGAATAAAAAGCACGTAGTCACGGCCAACAAGGCCCTCCTCGCCCACCACGGCAAGGAGATATTCGCCGCGGCCGCCGAAAACGGCGTCGAGGTAGGCTTCGAGGCCAGCGTCGGCGGCGGCATCCCGATAATAAAGTCCACCCTCGAAAGCTTCGCCGCGAACAACATACTCTCCATACACGGCATAATAAACGGCACTTCGAACTACATACTTTCGAGGATGACCGACGAGGGCTCCGAATTCGAAGCCGTCCTCGCGGAAGCGCAGAAAGAGGGCTACGCCGAGGCCGACCCGTCCTTCGACGTAGACGGCATAGACGCCGCGCACAAGCTCTCGATACTCATAATGCTCGCCTTCGGAAGGTTCATCGACTTCGGCAAAATACACGTCGAGGGCATAAGGAACATCACCCCGGTCGATATATCCTTCGCCGACGAGCTCGGATACAAGATAAAGCTCCTGGCCATAGCCAAGGCGAGCGGCGAGGGGCTCGAGGCCGGCGTATACCCGGCGCTCGTGAAGAAAGGCACACAGCTCGCCGACGTATCCGGGGCATTTAACGCCATCTACATCGTCGGCGACGCGCTCGGCCCCGCAATGCTCTACGGCAAGGGCGCGGGCATGATGCCGACGGCCAGCGCCGTAGTGAGCGACGTCCTCCAGATCGGAAAGCACCTCTCCCTCGGCAACGAGCACCTGTCCCCGCCCAGGTTCTACGCCGAAAAGAGCTCGCTCCCGCTCATAAAAATGAGCGACACGGTGAACAAGTACTACATCAGGTTCCAGGCCGAGGACAGGCCCGGGGTCCTGGGGAAGATTACCGGCGGGCTCGGCTCGAACGGCATAAGCATCGAATCGGTCATACAAAAGGGAAGACACCACGGCGGCGGCGACGTTCCCGTCGTCATAATGACGCACGAAGCCAGGGAAAAGGACCTCCTCAAGGCGCTAAGGCAGATAGGACGGCTGTCGAGCATAAGGCCGGGGACGATGTTCCTCCGCATCGAAGACCTCTAGCCGCTCCTCATCGCGCAAAGCCCCTGGCAAGACGCCGTGGCAAAGGCCGGCAGCCCGCCGGGCCGGCCGGGCAGGTCGGCCGAAAACGAATTCGGGACGGAATACGGGCGCCGGCGAGGGGATAGCGCATACATGAGAAAGAAGACCAGCCACAAAGAGATATTCGACACGCTGCCCGAGTCGATAGTCATAGTGGATAAAAGCTTCACAGTCCTCGAAATGAACGACTACGCCGAAGGCACGTTCCGCATATCGAGGGAAAAGGCGTACGGCAAACACTCCAGCACCTTCATGCCGAAGGAGCTGGAAGAAGTGGCCCTCATGGCGATGGAGGAATCCCGCACGATATTCGGCGACGAGATAAACCCGGCCCTCCGGGGCGGTGAAAGAATCGCTATCCAGCCGGTGGCCACGCCCCTCTTCGCCCTCAGCGGCGAGTTAAAGGGCGTCATACTCCAGATAAAGGACCTTTCGGGAAGCAAATTCCTCAGCAGCAAGAACACGCAGGAAATATCCGCCTTCAAGTTCGAGCACCTCATCCTCGGCCTCGCCCACGAGCTCAAGAATCCGCTGAGCGGCATAAGGGGGGCGGCGCAGCTCATAGCCGAGGACAGCGACAACAGGGAAACCATGAAATGCGCCGAGCTCATCATAAGGGAAGCCGACAGGCTGAAGGAGCTCCTCGACACCCTGAAACAGCTCGAGCCCTTCGCCAAGGACATATTCGTCCCGGTGGACATACACGAGCTCCTCATGGAAATCATATACCTCGAATCCATGCCGAAATCGCGCGAAGGCGTCGAGATACGCCAGAACTACGACGTCACCCTCCCGCCGATACAGGGCGACAGGAACTCCCTGAAGCAGGTCTTCCTCAACCTCATTAAAAACGCATACGAGGCCGTGGGGGAAAGGGGCCGCATAGACATTTCCACCAAGTGGATGACCGAGCATCTGAAGGGCCAGAAAACGATGTCCGTCGAAATCAGGGACAGCGGCGCGGGCATCGAAAAGCACATCGCCGAAAAGATATTCAGCCCGTTCTACACGACGAAGAAAGAAGGCTCGGGCCTCGGCCTTTTTCTCGCCTACCAGATTATCGCCAAGCACGGCGGCGCAATAATAGTGGACAGCCAGCCGGGCGAAGGCGCGGCGTTCAAGGTCTTTCTTCCGATTTCCGGAAACTGATGCAAATTCCGGCGGATTGCGGTTATGATTAAGTATGCGACGGCTCGCCGGTTGCCATGATCGGAACTCGGCATAATGAAAAAGAAGATACTCGTAGCGGACGACGAAGAAAGCATAAGATGGGTGCTGGGCAAATGCCTCGAGAAGGCGGGCTTCGAGGTCCGGTACGCCGAAAACGGCGCACAGGCCATAGAGTCGGCGTCCTCCGGGGCCTTCTCCTCCATCATCCTTGACATAACCATGCCCGGCATGACGGGTTTCGACGTCCTTAACGAGCTCAGGCAAAGGCACATCGACCCGCCCGTTATCATCATAACGGCGCAGAACACGGTCAAGAACGCCATAGACGCCATGAAGCAGGGGGCATACGACTACCTGGCAAAGCCCTTCGACCTCGACGAGGTCAGGATAACGGTCCAGCGCGCCATCGAAAGCTACGAGAACGCGAAGAAGCTCGAATTCTTAAAGCAGGAGGCCGGCGAAACGGACTCCCTTCACGACATAGTCGGCAAGTCCCAGGCCATGCTCAACATATACAAGATGATAGGTAGGGTGGCCGAAAGAGACATCACCGTCCTCATCATCGGCGAGAGCGGCACGGGAAAGGAGCTCGTCACGAAGGCCATACATTCCAACAGCACGCGGCGCGACGAAAAGCTCGTCTCCGTAAACATCGCGGCCATACCGAAGGACCTTCTCGAAAGCGAGCTCTTCGGATACGAGAAAGGCGCGTTCACCGGGGCTGCGCTTTCGAAGCAGGGCCGCTTCGAAGAAGCGCACAGGGGGACGCTTCACCTGGACGAAATCGGCGACATGCCCGCCGAGCTCCAGACGAAGCTCCTCCGGATACTCGAAGAGAGGAAGTTCTACCGCCTCGGGAGCGAGAGGCCGACGCCCGTAGACGTGAGAATAATCGCCTCGACGAACAAAGAGCTCGAAAAGGAAGTCGCCGAGGGGAGGTTCAGGGAAGACCTCTTCTACCGCCTAAACGCGATAACGATTAAAATCCCGCCCCTCCGGAAAAGGCTCGAAGACGTCATCCCGCTCATCGAGCACTTCCTCGCAAAATACTCGAAAGAGCTCAAGGTCGCCACGAGGACGCTTTCGGACGAAGCGAAGGAGATGGCAAAGAGCTACAACTGGCCCGGCAACGTGCGCGAGCTCGAGAACATGATAAAACGGCTCCTCATACTCACGTCCGACACTGTCATAACGAAAGAGACGCTTCTCGTCGCCGCCCCTCACATGGAAGACAGCGGAAGGCAGGAGGACGAAAACCTCTCCGAGATAATTTCCAGCGAAGTGAAATACCTTCTCGGCCCGGGGGACGCCGAGGGCTCGGTCTACGAGATAATACTTAAGAAGATAGAAAAGCCGCTCATACAATCCATACTCCAGGTCACCAGGGGCAACAAGAAAAAGGCAGCCCAGGTACTGGGCATAAACAGAAACACGCTATCCAAGAAAATAGACGAGCTCGGGCTTAACGTCCAGGAAGACGACTGACGGGAACAGCTCAGGAATTTTTCACGCCGCGCTCGATCTCTTCGAGCCCTTCTTTCGCGGCGGCCTGCTCGGCCTGCTTCTTGTTACTCCCCACGCCCTTTCCTATGGCCCTTCTGCCGAGCTTGACCTCCACGTGAAAGCACTTGTCGTGGGGCGGCCCTTCTTCTAAAACGACCTTGTACTTCGGGACCTTCTTGAACTGCCTCTGGGCGGTTTCCTGGAGCTTCGTCTTATAGTCCTTGAAGATCTCTTCCTTGCCGTTAAGACAGTCTTTCAAAAGACGGGATACGATGGTGTATACCTTCCTGTACCCCCCGTCGATGTACACGGCCCCGATGACGGCCTCGAAAGCCCCCGCGAGATTCGACTGCCTCTTTCTCCCGCCGGTTATCTCTTCCCCTTTTCCGAGGAGTATCTGCTTGTCTATCTTGAGCTCTTTTGCGAAATGGGCGAAATTCATGCGGCTCACTATGGCGCTCCTCATCTTCGAGAGCCTCCCCTCGGCCGCTTCGGGAAACAGGTCGTACAGAACGCGCGCAACGATAAAGCCGAGCACGGCGTCGCCCAGGAATTCGAGCCGCTCGTTACTCTCGACCGAAGTTTCGTTGGCGAAAGAGCTGTGGGTCAGAGCCGTTTTGAGTATCCCCTCGTCCCTGAATTTATATCCTAACTTCTTCTCGATCATGGGTTACGTAATCTTCACATTGTGGCTGCCGTCGCGGGCGGCTTTAAACGTCTATAAACACCTATTATATTTGATTTTACAATGGATTTAAAGACTTACAAGGCCGGAGTGACCGCCGGAATCTTTTCGCCGTCCGGATCGTACGTATGGAGTATAATTATTCCGGTACGCGCCGGAGTAAAAAAAGACAGACGAGGTGAGACATGATTTCGAAAACCGCGCTTTTACTTTCAACGGTCGTTCTGGCACTCGCGGTGAGCTTTCCGTCCCGCGCACAGAACGTGCAGTACGACAAGAGAACGCTTACGGTCAACGGCAAGGGCGAGACGAGCGCCGCACCCGACGTCGCCTACCTTAACCTCGCCGTCGAAACCACGGCAAAGAGCGCTTCACAGGCTGTGAAGGATAACGCCGAAAAGACGAACAGCGTCATGGAGGCGATTAAGGCGAAGCTCGGCGAGAACGACAAGGTATCCACGGCCGGCTACAACCTTACGCCGATACACGAATACAACAACCAGACGAACAAGTCCGAATTCAAGGGCTACAAGGCCAGTAACCAGATCGTCGTCGAGGTGCACGACCTTAAGCAGATAGGCGCTATAATCGACTCTACGGCCGAGGCCGGGCTCAACAACATCCAGGGCCTCAGGTTCGACACCACGAAGAGCGCCGAGCTCAGGAAGAAGGCCCTCGCCGAAGCCGTAAAGGACGCGCAGGCGACGGCCCGGGTGCTCGCCGACGCCGCGGGGGTGAAGATAACCCGCATACTCCAGCTCTCGCCTTCGTACGACTACCCGGCGCCGGTGTACAGGGACTTCGCCATGGCCAAAGAGGCGGCCGCGCCGCCCACCCCGATAGAGCCCGGCGACCTCACGATTAACGCGACCGTAAACGTAGTTTTCGAGATCGAATAGGAAAGTTCAGCTTTCGCGCGAGCCGGCGCACGCCTCGCAGCTGCAAATGTCACGGAGGAACTCGAAGCTGTAAATGCCCGTGTCGTGCTTGTCGTTCCAGTGAAACTTGAGCGCGTACTGCCCGATGGACTCGACGCTCATAGGTTTGATACCGTCCGGCTTCGTACGCAGCGGGATGGTCTTCTTGAAACGCAGCCTCCCGTTCTTGCTCGCCTTCCTCTCCTGGCGGCACGTGGCGCACGGACAGGCCTGCCGGAGGTCCTCGTATATATAGAGGCTCTCGTGCCCGTCGTCCCAGACGATTGAAAGCACCTTGTCGCTGAACTCCGTAATCCGGGCAGGCTTATTGCTCATCTGCTCTCGTCTCCCATGCGTTAGGCTGATAATTTATTATACCGGCATGCCGCCGAAATGCTGAATCCGGCATCGGCGGCGCTGGCCCCCTTCGTTGACTTCACTCACCCTGAAATAGTATAATCCTTCACATGGCTACCGATGTCGCGGCAAAGGTCGCGGAATGGATAACCAGGGCCCGCAAGATAGTCGTTCTCACGGGGCCCGAGCTCTCGGCCGAGTGCGGATTGCCCGATTTTGCGGACCCTGCGATGAACCCGCCCGCCAGGGATTTCCGCGAAGACAGGGCGGTAAGGGCGGAATACTGGAAGAAGATACGGGACGCCTACCCTCTCCTTTCCTCGACGGAGCCCGGCCCTTCGCACAAGGCCCTCGCCGAGCTCGAAATGATAACCAGTCTCGACTGCATCTTCACGCAGACGACGGACGGCCTTCACCACAAGGCCGGGAGCTCGGCGGTCATCGAGCTTAACAGCAGCATCCTCTGGGTCACGTGCACCGGCTGCGGTAAGGACTACGCCTTGGGCGAAATAATAGACCTCCTCGAAAAAGGGGCCGACGTCCCCTCGTGCAGGGAATGCGGCAGCGACCAGATGAAGCCCATGATCTCGTTTCCCGGCCAGCCCCCTCCCCACTGGGAGGCGAGGGAGGCGTGGATAAGGCTCCACACGGCGGACCTTTTCCTGATCGTAGGCGCGAACCTCGACAACGAGCCCATAGCGTCCTATCCCTTTCTCGCGAGGGAGAACAAGGCGAAGGTCGTGATAATAGGCGAGAAGGAAACCCCCGCCGACGAATACGTGGACGCCGTCATATCGGGCAGGCCGGGACAGGTGCTAAATTACATCCTTAAGAAGATGAAAGAAAGCATTACAATCACCTGACGTGTATACTAGATTTCTCCGACTCCCCTTTCATGCGCGGCGGCGCCGCCTTGATCCCCGGGGAGAATAAATGACCGAGGAAGTCCTTTGAACGCCGAAGTTAAAAAATACGTATCCAACACCGACAGGGACATATACACCGTAAGCAACATCCCCGAAGAGGTAATTGCCGTCATATTCGCCTACGTCAGCCGGAGCGCGAAGAGCTTCCGCGACAACATCGGCGTCGTCATACAGGAAGAGCAGCTCGGCCGCGAAAGGGCCGCCCAGTTCCACGAAAAGTGGGTGCTCAACTACGGGCACTCGTCCGTGGCGGAGCACGCGGCGGTACACGTCGGCGTCGAAAGGGTATCGCGTCACTTCTCGTCGCTTTTGGAGCTCTCGAACGAATACCTTTCATTCACGGAATATTCCCAGCGCTATCAAAAGCCGAAGAAGGGCGACTTCTTCATCCCGAAGGAGCTCGACTCCCGCCCGGCGCTGAAGGAAGAATTCACGGCGCTCAACAACGACCTCTACAACACCTACGCGAAGATGAACGACGAGCTCTTCGTATACCTCAAGGACACGCAGCCCGTCCCGGAAGGCGTAGAAGAAAAGGCGCACTTCCGCGCGCTCGAAAAGGTCGCGTTCGAGGACGCCCGCTACGCCCTCACGCTCGCCACGTTCACGAACCTCGGCATGACGGGCAACGCCCGCGCGATGGAAGACTCGCTGACGAAGCTCCTCTCCAGCAAGTTCGAGGAAGTGCGCACGAGGGCGCAGGAGATAAAAGACGAAGTCAGGTTCTCCGTCCCGACGCTCGTAAAATACGCGAACGAGAACGAGTACATCGCCGCGGCGAGGGAAGCCCTGTCGCAGATAACGGCCACCCGCGCGAACGGGGCGGGCTCGAACGCAGCCAGCCCGCGCCCCGTGACGCTTATAGACTGGACGGGCAAGGGAACCCCCGACGCCGAGGACGCGGCACTCGGAAAGATCGTCGGCGCGCTTATTTACGAGAGCTCCGGCGAGTCCTGGGAGGCCGTAGGCGAAGAGCTCTCGCGCATGGGCCCTGCCGACAAGGCGGAGATTTTCAGAAAATCCGTCGAGAAGCTCGGCAAGTACGATAACCCCGTGGCCGCACTCAGGCTCGTCGGCTACACCGCCGAATTCGTTATTAGCGAGGCCTGCTGGCACCAGCTTCTCCGGCACAGGAAGACCGACTGGTTCTTCCAGGACCCTGCCGTTTCACACGGCATTACCGTCCCGCCGAACGTAGAGGGTGCGGGCGTTACGGCGCTCCTCCACGAGGCGGCCGGGGCGAGCGAGGGCGTCTACGGCAGGCTCGTCGGCGAGGGCCTCTCCGAGTCCGCCGTTTACGCCGTCACCAATGCGCACAACAGGCGCGTCGTAGGCAGCTTCAGCCTCTGGGAGCTCTATCACCTGATTAACCTCAGGATGTCCGAAGGGGCGCAGTGGGACATAAAGAACGTGACCGCGATGCTGGCCGCCGAGGTCGGGAGGCATCATCCCGCTCTCGTCGCCCCCGCGCTCAAAAGAGCCAGGTGAAATGCAGACGACAAAATGCAACAACTGCGGCTTCGAGATAGGCATGAAAACACCGAAGTGCGTAAACTGCGGCGAGCCGATAGGCATGAAGGTCCCCGAAACGGGCGGGCTCTGGCGAAAGCTCATATTCATACTTATCGCGATATCGATTGTCCGCACGCTGCTTAAATTCTTCGGCCAGTAACGAAACGGGACAGGCAAAATGGCGAACCAGGAACACGTTAACATCCTGAAAAGCGGCACCGCCGAATGGAACAACTGGCGGGCCGAAAACCCCGGCGTCGGGCCCGACCTCTCGTGGGCGAACCTCTCCGGCGTGGACCTGGCCGGCGCTAACCTCGAAGGGGCGAACATGAAGCTCGCCTTCTGCAAGGGCTGCGCGATGGACGGGGCCATCCTCAAGGGAGCCAACCTCTACGGAACGAACCTCGAAGGTGCTAGCCTCGCCGGCGCACAAATGTCCGGGGCCAACTTCGAGGGCGCGCACCTGATAGGCGCGAATCTTTCCGGCGCCGACCTGAGCGGCGGGGCGTTCAAGCTCGCGAACCTGAGGGAGGCCGTTTTCGAGAACGCCGACCTCAGGGACTGCTCCAGGCTCACGGCCGCGCAGCTCGAAGAGGCGGCGACACTTCGCGGCGCGAAGCTCGACCCGCTCCTCCTGGAGCAGATATCCGTATCCAGCCCGGGCCTCCTCGACTGACCGGCATGCGGTACGGCCGCGTACGGCCGCCGGCTTGACTATCCCCCGCCTATCCAAAATACTTCTCCCGATGGAAGATCATATATCGTTCAGGGACCTTCTCCGGGCCAGGATATACACGGTCTCCGAGCTCACCTCACGCATAAAGGAAGTAATCGAAGAGGAGATCGGCTTCGAATACGTCTGGGTCTCGGGCGAGGTTTCGAATTTCAGGAACAACTACGCGAGCGGCCACTGGTATTTCACCCTGAAGGACGAGGGCAGCCAGATATCCGCCGTCTGCTTTAAATGGTCGAATCAGCGAATTAAATTCCTTCCCGAAAACGGCATGGACGTCATTTGCGCCGGGCAGATCGGCGTTTACGAGAAACAGGGCGCGTACCAGATTAACGTCAGGGACATCGAGCCCCGGGGCGTCGGCGCGCAGGCCCTCGCGCTGGAACAGCTCAAGGAAAAGCTCCTCGCCGAGGGTCTCTTCGACGAAGCCCGGAAGCGCCTCCTGCCCTTTCTTCCGTTCAGAATAGGCGTCGTAACCTCGCCGACCGGGGCCGCCCTCAAGGACATACTCAAAGTCCTCGACAGGCGGTTCCCCAACCTCGAAGTAGTCATCTCCCCGGCGAGGGTTCAGGGCGACGTGGCGGCGGGGGAGATAATCGCGGCCCTCCGGAAGCTCTACGGCGTCCCGGGAATAGAGGTGATAATACTCGCCCGCGGCGGCGGCTCGAAGGAAGATCTCTGGGTATTTAACGACGAGGCCCTGGCGCGCGAGATAGCGAAATCCCCCGTGCCCCTCATCTCGGCCATCGGGCACGAGATAGACGTCACGATAGCCGACCTCGTCGCCGACGTCCGCGCAGCTACCCCTTCGAACGCGGCCGAGCTCGCGGTAAGGGAGAAGGTCGAGATACAGAAGGAGATAGACGAGATAAAGGCGAAGCTCGCCCTCGCGCTCCAGGGCCGCGCCGAGCTCCACGCAAGGGAAGTCGACCAGCTCCAGTCGGACATGGTAGGGCTTCTCAGGCTCAGGCTCGAAGCCGTAACGGCCGAGCACGGCGCGCTCGCCGGAAAGCTCGACGCCCTTAGCCCGCTCAAGGTTTTGGACCGCGGCTACAGCGTCACTTACAAGCTCCCCGAAAAGAGCGTGGTCAAGGATTCCGCCCGGCTCGAAAAGGGCGACGAAGTGCTTATAGGATTTAACAAGGGAACGGCCCGCTGCAAGGTCGAAGAAACGAGCGACTAGCCGGCCTTGCCGGAAAGCTCCGTTATCTCGTGTAGCGTGACCCCCGCCTCGCGGTAGAGGCGGTTAGTCTCCGCCTCCGGCAGACGGTCGGTGAATACATGACTTACCCTGTTTCCGAGCTCGAGCCGGAGCTTCTTCGCGGGCGAAACGCCGTTCTTCCCCGAAACGAGATCGCGTGAAATCACTTCGAGGTCGGCCCCGGTTTCGTAAAGAAGCGTCGGCATCACCTCTACGATATCCATGTAAAAGTCCTTCCTCGAATCCGCGACTGCGGCGCGGCTGATCTTGTAAAGCGTAAGGTAGTTTATCAGTTTCGAGAACGGGCTTGCGGCCGTCATGTAGGAGAACGACTGGTCCTCCATGCCGAGCTTGTGATACTTCCCGGATATCGAGTCGAGAGCGCCCAGGATAGCGCCCTGCGTAAACTCCGTAGCCGCCCCGCCAGCGCCGATAAAAACGGCCGCGAGGTCGCCGGAGCCGACGCCGCCCGCCACCTTCACGAGCTCGTCTTCGAGCTTCTTCCTCTTCATCAGCCCGAACTTTAGCACCGCCCTGAAATCGAGGACCTTCTCGTTCTTTATGTGCGCGTCCGGGAAGACGATTATCCTCTCCACCCCGGGCATAAGCCCGGCGGAATCGATAATCGCGCCGAGAGACTCACCCTGTTCGACGAAGACGAACTTTGCCCCCGTCTCGTTCGCGACGGCCGTTACAGTCTCGGGCGCGGCGTTAAACTCAAGCGGAACTATCACCCCTCCTACGAGCATAACGGCTATCTCGACCGATATCGCTTCGAGCCGGTTAGAGGACGTTACTATGGCCCTGTCCCCCGGCCCGAGGCCGAGATCCATCAGGAACGATGCGATATTCTTCACTTTCCTGTCGAAATCGAGCCAGGTAATCTGCTTCCAGCTCCAGCCGTCTCTCCTCTGGTAGAGAAGCTTGGTTCCATATTCTTTAACACGGCTTTTTAAAAGCCCTGATATTGTATTTTCGCTCATGATTATTCGCTTCGGGTAATCTAAAAGGATACCTTTCCCTGACAGCGTGTAAAATATACTACAAAAACGGCAGTTTTAAACGATGAAAATGACCCGCGGGGTAAAACCCTTCGAAAGTGAATTGTACGAGACAGGAAAAATACTCCTCTCGCGCCTGAGAGAGGCAGGGCACCGTGCGTTCTTCGTCGGCGGATGCGCAAGGGATATGACGCTCGGCATCCCCCCCAGGGAGTACGACATCACCACCAGCGCGACCCCGGACGAGGTTGAGAAGCTCTTCGAGCACACGATTCCCGTCGGCGCGAGCTTCGGCGTCATGCTTGTAATCGTAGGCAGCATGAGGTTCGAAGTCGCCACTTTCAGGAGGGACGAGAGCTACTCCGACGGCCGCCACCCCGATGTCGTGTCGTATAGCGCCAGCGAAGAGGAGGACGTCCTCAGGCGGGATTTCACCATCAACGGCATGCTCTACGACCCGTTCACGGGAGAGGTGATAGATTACACCGGCGGGCTCGAAGACCTTAAGCGCCGCGTCGTACGCACCATAGGCTCCCCCGAAGCGAGATTCACGGAGGACAAGCTCCGGCTCGTGCGCGCTGTTAGATTCGCCTCACGGTATGGCTTTGAAATCGAGGACGAAACGTTTCAGGCGATGAGAGCCCTCGCCGACGGAATCACGCAGGTGAGCGGGGAAAGGATACGCGACGAGCTCGTAAAGATCGTCTCGCAAAAGAACCCCGGTGCGGGGCTCATGCTCCTCAGCGAAAGCGGTCTCCTCGAATACATACTCCCCGAGGCCGAGGCCATGCGCGGGGTCGAGCAGCCGCCCGAATTCCATCCGGAAGGTGACGTCTTCGTCCACACCTGCATGGTGCTCGACAAGATCTACGAGCACGCGGACGGCGAGGTTTCGACGACACTCGCTATGGCGGGGCTCCTTCACGACATAGCGAAGCCCCCCACGTTCACCGAAACCGACAGGATAAGATTCAACGGCCACGACAAGCTAGGGGCCGAGATGTCGAGGGACATATGCAGAAGGCTCAAGTTCTCGAATAAAGAGATCGACACAATCTGCGATCTGATCCGCGAGCACTTAAAGTTCAAGGACGTCTTTCACATGAGGAAGAGCACGCTCAAGAAGTTCGTGCGCCTGCCCGACTTCGAGGAGCACATGGCGCTCCACAGGGCCGACTGCCTCGCGAGCCACGGCATGCTCGACGCCTACGATTTCGTCATGGAGAAGCTGGAAGAGTTCAGGCTCGCCGACGAGGAGATAAAACCCGCCCCGCTAATCACCGGAAAGGATCTCATCAGGATGGGCTACAAACCGGGCCCCGTGTTCAAGGAAATACTGAGCCTCGTCGAGGAGGCGCAGCTTGAGGGGGAGATAAAAGACCCGGGCGAAGCCGAAAGCCTCGTCACCGATAAATACCCCCTCTAGCAGCACATCAGGTGCGCAGGATTACAACATAGCAGTGGCGAGATTCAATGTCCGCTTCGCGCGGACCTGTTACAGAACTTCGGGCCTGTCTACGAACACATAAAATTGCAAGCTGCATAAGCAGCGAAGCAATACATTCCCGGGCCGTTAAAATTCGCGCACGCCTCGCGTGCTGGAATTCGACGTAGCTGACTTGGAAATCCATAGCATCGCCCGGTCGTCTGTTCCATTTAATCACCAGACTTGCCCCGCCGAAGACATCGGGTGGATGAGCGTTAAAAATCCGACTTGGGGCTGTAGGCCGGTGGAGGATTTAGCGAAGGAACGATGATTTTGCACGCCACGCGTGCAGGATTCCGAAGTAGCAGCAGTCTTGCTATTACCGTCTGACGCGCTACGGGTGGCCTTGGCACCTCCTCCGCTATGCCGAAGAAGACACTACGTGTCCCCGGCCCGGCGGACTGTGTCCGCTGACATTCGAAGTAGCAGCGTCGTTGCCATTATCATCAGACGTGCTTCACGTGGTTATAGTCTCGGAACATCCTACGTCGTAAATCACAATTCGTGTGTGCTACTTTTGGTCAGCCAAAAGTAGAAATCCTTTGCCTTTGTTTTTTCGATTGAATCTTCATATCCTGAATTAGGATTCCGCCTTCACTTCGGACTCCGCTTCCGACTTCGCTGAAGCTACGTCGGACAAGAAAGCTTCGTCCGACAAGAAGGCTACGCCGGACAGCCAGGATGACGGATTAAAAGAATGGATTCCCGATTAAAGCACTCGGGAATGACAAACAATGAGGATTCATTAATACGTGGAAGAGCTTCACATCCAAAGCAGTGCCTAATTAAACACCCCGCCGAAACCCGGGGACGATATATACCACTTCTTTCCCTTAGTCACCCACGTATCCACGGACGTGACGCTCTTTTCGGAGACAGAGGGGTATTTGTAGTAAGTGAATACGACCCTGACCTCAGCCTCGGCCTTCTCGCTGTCTGCATCCGGTTTCTCGCCCCCGGGGCCGGGCACCTCGTCCACGACGTAGGTGATCTCCTTTACCTCGTAGCCCGTAATGTTGAGGTCCTTCTCGTTGGCCGATACGAACGCCTCGTATTCGGCGTACTTCTCCGGGTCCACGAACTGCGCGGCCTTCTCGTAGTACTTCCACATTATCAGCTTGTAATAGAGGTCGGTCGATTTGGTAAGGGACTCCTGCTCGTCCTTTTGGATAATACCCGACGCTCCGCCGCATCCGGCGAGCAGGGCCAGCAGAAGAATTGAAAACAGTGCGCCTTTCATAACAGTATGGTAATACCGTTCCGAAGTTATGGCAAACCCCGTAAAGCGCCCCATCCCGTACGTGGGCGGGGAGCCGTGAAAGGGCTCCCCGCAGACGTATTTAGATTTTTCCCTGGAGCAGAAATGCTATGAGAAGAGCATAGATAACGAGGGACTCGATAAGAGCGAGACCGATAATCATCGGCGTAAGAATCTTGGAGCTGGCTCCCGGATTCCTGGCAATACCGCTGAGAGCGGCTGCCGTCGCCCTTCCCTGACCCAGGCCTGCAGCACCGGCTGCAATTGCTATACCCAACCCCGCACCGAGAGCGAGTCCGAGCTTCGTGAGCTCTCCGCCGGTGCCTTCCTGCGCAAAAGCGGCGTCAGGAACGAGCGCGGCGAGCACCGCTACTCCGAATATCGACAGAATCGATAGCGCCTTCTTCATTGTTTACCTCCTGGTAGAGTAGGTCTTGTTTGGTTTTTTTCTACTGAACTCTTATTCAATATCCGTTTCGTGCGATGTCGCGAGCGATATGTAGATCGCCGAGAGCACCGTAAAAATAAACGCCTGAAGGAACGATACGAAAATCCCGAGCCCTACGAAGAGCGCGGGGATAATGTAGTGCACGAGGTTGGTAAAGATTCCGAGCACCATGTGGTCGCCAGTTATGTTCATGAAAAGCCTGAGCGACAGCGAGATCGGACGGACGAAATGGCTTATTACCTCGATGAGGAACATGAGCGGCGCGAGGAAAAGAACGGGCCCCGCGAAGTGTTTCAGATACGCCCAGCCGTTTTCCTTAAGCCCGTAATAGTTGTACATAACGAATATGACGAGTGCGCACGCCACCGGCACGTTGAAATTACCGGTCGGCGGTAAAAACCCGGGAATGATCCCAAGAAGGTTAGCGAAAAGTATGAAAAAGAAGGAAGCACCGAGAAGGGGGAAATATCTCTTCGCCTGCTTCTTCGATCCGAGCATGTTGGCAAATAGGTCGAACAGGAAATCGAGCGTAAGAATCTCGAATATCGTCCTTATGGAAAACTTCTCCTCGGGGAGTACTGCGTCCTTTTTAGAGAGTGAGCTTCTTATGCTGAGCCCCGCGAGCGTGAGCAGTATCAGCACGAGTATCGAGCCCAGGACGTAATCGTACTTATCCATCCCGATAAGTGTGAACCAGCTAAAGTGTTCCATCTTTACTCCCTTTCAAGCTTACTCCGATTATAACTATCACAACTCCCGTAACGCCTATGAAAAAGCCGAACAGGTCAACCTTCGCGAATATGAACATGGCGGCCACTATCGCCACGAACACCGCCATCTTTATAACGAACGCGAAAATGCCGAACCCGGTCGTGTAGGCCTTCCCTATTATGGCGTTCACGAGGAACCTTATCGCCATGAAATTGGCGGTGAACAGAATACCGCCCGCCGCGGTTCCGACGGCGAGCTCCTTCGAGCCTATTAAATAGTTGACGGCCACGAGGAGAGCCGTCACGATCAGCCCGGCCTTCTCAACTGTCCCGACCGTCGGCAGATTAATCAGACTGGCCGTCCTTTCTGTCGTCAATTCTCTTTATCATCCTCAGGAGAAGATTGAACCCCGCAAAACCCCCGGCCAGAAGCCCGAGCATCGTAAACCACGGGGTATCGGTTTCGAGCCATCTATCGACGTACTGCCCGAGCAGTATCCCGGCAATCACCGAAAAGCCGAGCTCGAACCCGATAACGATAAACATGAGCCATTTATACTTGCCCTGTCCCGTCTGAGTTCATTCTCCTCTGTGTAAAGTCTAAAGCGCGCTCAGCGACTTACGCACCGCATCGAGCGTCCTGTCGACGTCCTTCTCCGTATGCGCCAGCGATAGAAAAACAGCCTCGAACTGAGAAGGCGGAAACATAATACCAGCCCTGAGCAAATTTTCAAAAAATTTCGAATACATTTTCGTATCGGACTTAAGGACCGACCTGTAATCCTTGGGCTCCTCGTCCGTGAAAAAGACGGTAAACATCGATTCCACGGAATTAATACGGGCCCTGACCCCGAGCTCTTCTATTATTTCGGCAATCCCCGCAACCATCATTTCTGTAAGCTCCCTGAGCCTCTGGTAATTCCCTCTTCCGGCGAGCTTATGGAGCGTCGCGAGCCCCGCTGCCATCGCGAGCGGGTTGCCCGACAGCGTCCCGGCCTGGTACATCGGCCCCGAGGGCGCGACCATATTCATTATGTCGCGGCGCCCGCCAAAGGCCCCCACGGGCAGCCCTCCGCCTATAATCTTCCCGAGGCAGGTGATGTCGGGGATCACGTCGAACGCTTTCTGCGCGCCGCCGTGGCTCATCCTGAACCCGGTTATAACCTCGTCGAATATAAGGAGCGCCCCGTTCTCCGAAGCGATCCTCCTCAGCCCTTCGAGGAACCCCTCCTCGGGGAGAACGACGCCCATGTTGGCGGCTACAGGCTCCAGAATTATGGCCGCTATCTTGTCCGGATAATTCCCGAAAAGCTCCTCGACCGACGCCAGATCGTTATACGTCGCGAGGAGAGTCCTGTCGGCAAAAGCCTTGGGCACCCCAGGGCTGCTCGGCGTTCCGAACGTAGTCGCCCCAGAGCCTGCCTTCACCAATAGATAATCGGCGTGCCCGTGATAACACCCTTCGAATTTGATTATGTAATCCCGGCCCGTAAACGCCCTGGCGAGACGGACGGCGCTCATCGTCGCCTCGGTCCCCGAGCTCGTCATCCTCACCATCTCGACGGACGGCACGGACTTGACCACGTGCTTTGCGAGCTCTACCTCGTTCCTGCACGGCGCTCCGTAGCTCGTCCCGAGCTCGGCCGCCTTCTTCACGGCCCTTACGACGTCAGCGTCGGCATGCCCCAGGATCAGTGGACCCCACGACGACATATAATCGGTGTACTTGTTCCCGTCCTCGTCGTATATGTACGCCCCTTTTGCCTTCGCGACGAACACGGGCGAGCCCGTGACGGCGTTAAAGGACCTTACGGGGCTGTTCACCCCTCCGGGCATGAGCTTCTCTGCGGCTTTGTAAAGCGCCTTTGATTTCGTGAGATTTAATTTCATAGGATTAAGGTTCGATATGAGCCGGTAAATCCGGAGGTAGTAAACATGGATTAGAAAATACTGTCAAGTATACGGGGCCTTATCGGTCGTTTCCAAAGCACAAAAAAAACGGAGAGAAACCCCGTGAAGAGTTTCTCTCCATTCTTTACATTTCATCATCCTTTGACTGCAAGGATGAGATTTTTTCTATCTATCAATCAGTGAAGGCTATCAGTTAGCGTACTGAAAGATAAGCCTTGCACCTACTTTCGCAGTCGGGGACGTTACAACGAAATGAGCCCTTCTGTTGAGCTGATAAGCTTCTTCCGTCGTACCTGCTCCGAACTGAGTCGTTTCACCGCCGCTTGCGGTCGTGATCCTGGCAGGATCTATACCGAGCTGGACGAGGAACGCCTTCGTGGAGTCGGCCCTTCTCTGCGCGAGCTTGAGGTTGTAAGCCGGGGTACCCCTGATGTCCGCATAACCTTCGATGAGAACCGTGAGGTTAGCGTCAGCCTGCAGGGTAGCGGCGTTCTCTTCGAGAACCGCTGCAGCGTCCGGCCTGATGTTGTACTTATCGAAGTCGAAGAATATGTCCTTCAACTCAGGTGCGGGCGGCGGCGGCGGTGGTGGTGGCGGCGGCGGCGGAACTGCGCATTTCAGCTTAGCCTCGTCTGCCTTTGCCTTAGCGTCGATCAGCATCCTGCGGGCTTCGAGCTCGCTGCAGAATTCGCTGGCGAGTGCCTTACCCTTGGCAAGAGCGGCCTGCGCAGCTGCAAGCTCGGCCTCACCGCAGGGGGCTCCACAATAATCCCCTCTGGTGGGATCGTCTCCGCATACTCTCTGTTTACACTGCTCACATGTAGCTGTCGCTTCAGCCGTTGCAGATTCAGCAGCCGCTAACTCATTCGTCGGCGGGGGTGTCGCGCAGCTTGCTAAATAGAGCAATGCAACGAGGAATACGGGTAGACCCAGAAAAACTATCTGCCTATCCCTTTTCATTCTACTGCACCTCCTTTAAGAGTTTTTTGAGTACTTAACGAGTACATAATAATAAACAGTTTAACGCTCAACTGCAAGCTCTGTAATTTTTTCTTTTGCCGTTCTCGCCTCGTCGGAATTCGGGTATTTATCTATTAAAGTCTGGAAAAATAACTGCGCTTCCTCGTTCTTCCCGATCTCCATGAGCGAGAGTCCCTGCTTAAGGTATGCGAGCGGCACCCGTCCATCCTTCGGATAGGTATCTATGAACTTCTGGTACTCCAGAATCGACTCCTCGAACTCTCCTTCCCTGTAATACGATTCCGCGATCCAGTAAGTCGCGTCGCTCGCCTTGGCCGACTTGGGATACTTGGCCAGGAATTCCTTGAACTGCGACCTCGAATCCTGGTAATTGCCGTCGCCAAGCGCCGTATACCCGTTGTTGAAAAGAACATCCGCTTCGTTAACTTCGACCACCGGCACCACAGGCCCGGGACCCGGTTGCTGCTGCGAGCCGAGCTCCGTTGCCGGAGGCGGCGCCCCGCCCAGGCTCATCTGGTTTACCTTGGCAGAAAGCTTCGAGTAGGCCTCGTTCAGATCCCTGAGGCTCTGCTCCATCTGATACACCTTCTCCCTCAGCTCGACATCCGTCCCGGAAGCAGACGCCTCTTTCTGGCTCAGCGACTGCATATCCCGCGACAACCTGTCCATCCTGGCTTCGAGCCTGGTCTGCCGGGCGTATACGCTGCTCACGTCACCCTGAGTAGCCACACAACCCGCCGACATAGCCGATACCGCCAAAGCAACCACTATTAATGCCCTAATGCTCATAAACCGTTCCTAGAAACTGGGAGAACCCACAGCGGGAACGAAATGCGCCCTTCTGTTCTGCTGGTAATCGTATTCCGAGGTGCCCATCGCGAACTGGTCGGTTTCCCCCCTGCTGACAGCCTGAACCTTCGACGGGGAAATACCGAGACCGATCAGGTAATTCGCCGCCGAATCGGCCCTTCTCTGTCCGAGCGCGAGGTTATATTCCTCGGTGCCCCTGACGTCGCAGTACCCCTCTATAACGACTACCTGGAATTTATCGCCGCTGCTGCGGATTATACTCGCGTTTTGATCAAGCACAGGCTTAGCGTCATAACGAATGGCTGCCTGGTCGAAATCGAAAAATACATCGGCAAGGCCGTATTGCGAGCCGGCGGGGCTGAGATTTTGCAGACTCTCCTCCATCGCGTCGACGTCTACGGTCTGCGCATACGCCTGGTTCTTGGCCTTTCCTTCGGCCTCTATCGCCTTAAACCTGGCTTCCTCGAGGAGCGCCCTTGCAGCGTCCTTGTTGCCGGCGGCCATCATCTGCCTGGCCTGCTCGATCAACTCCTCCGCGGCCTGATATTCGGGCAGCCCTTCGGCCCCCGCATCCTTGGCAGCCTGGAGCGCCGCTTCAGCATCCGCCATCTCTTTATCAAGATTGGAACCGCAACCTACGGCAAACATTAGAGTTATAACCAAACACAATCCCGCTGCCACAGACCAATGCCTTCCCATCAAATTCCTCCTGGTAGAAATGAAACTTATACCTGAGATTATTACATTATTTTGTCTGTATAGTCAAGACATTTTAATGCCGGAAAGTCTAAATCACAACATGGAACGGAAGATTTTCAAGACGGATATATACGCTACCATTGCGGCTTCGATAATGTTATTATTTCCTCTATGGGACGCTTGAGGAGATTTTCGGGGAAAACAGCCAGGATTACCGGTGCGGGGCTGCTGGCCGTTTCCTGCCTCTTCATGCTGAGCGCCCGGCCGGCGCATTCACAGATAATATACAGCGATAACATTCCGCGGCCCCTGCCCGCCGTTCCCGTCAACGAATCGGCTTACGTCGACATCACCGATTACAGGAAGCCGTCCATAGAGCTCAGGCGGCAGGACGATACGAAGTCCCTGGCCGATTTCGGCGACTTTCTCAGAAACACCCGCAACGTCTATTTCACACTCTGGCTCGTCCGCATAGCCCAGGTCAACATGATGGACAACAACAGCAAGGAAAACCAGATGTTGATAAACCCCGTCAGGTGGTGGAAGAACTTCTTCGGGTTCCAGAACGACGGGAAAAGAAGGGGCGATTTCAAATGGGAGGACGGCGACAGGTTCACTACCAACTGGATAGCCCACCCTGCCTTCGGGGCCTATTCCTATCTTTACTACAGGGCCAAGGGATACGACCGTTTCACGTCCGCCTTCGGCTCGGTGGTTCAAAGCACTCTATTCGAATACACGATAGAGGGGGTAATACAGTCGTCCTCCATCCACGACCTCGTAATAACCCCCGGGATAGGCGTCCCGGCGGGGATGGTGCTCGAGGAAACCTCCAACTGGCTCGAATCGACCAACAGCGGCTTCCTGAGGGCCGTGAGCTACGTCATAAACCCGGTGAAGATCATAGTCCCCGACCGCGACAAGGTTAACGTCGCACCCCTCGTGAGCGGGCAGGTCGTAATAGGATTTCACTGGTAACGTTCTCCGTTTCCCTGCAGCACGGAAAGCAGCATGAGCAAGGAAGAAGCATCCGCCGTAGCCGGCGTTTTCTGGTCCCTGTCGCCCGTAGTGGTGATAACGAGCGCCGCGGGCGAAGACATAAACGGCCAGGTCGCCGTAACGGCGGTCGCGTCCTCGATAGTCCACTCCGTCCCCAGGCTCCTCGTCGGCATATGGAAGGGCAACTACACGCACAGCTTCATAACCCGGAGCGGAGCGTTCACCATACACCTCCTGCGGACGGACCAGCTCGGCCTCGTAAGGAACTTCGGATTCTATACCGGCAGGGAAAGGGACAAATTTCGCGACGTCGGCTACAGGACCGGCATCACCGGGAGCCCGGTCCTTCTCGACGCGCATTCCTATGCCGAATGCAGGGTCATAAACGCGATGGACGGCGGCGACATGACGGCCTTCCTCGTAAGCGTCGTGGACGGGAAGATTTTAAGCGGCGGCGACTGGATGACGCTCAACCATTTTTACACGTACGCCCCCGAGGAATGGATAGAGCAGTACGGCGAGAGGCTGTCCCTGTCCGTCGCCAACTCGCTCGGAATAATTCACAACATAGACTACACGCCGTGGAAAGGGAAATAACCGGCGCGCCCTTATGACACCGCGCCCCGCCGCCGGCGGGTCCGCGTCATCTCTTTTCCGGGACGAGGACGACGGAGAGGGACTCCCCTCCCCTCTCGACCGTCACACGGAGCCGCTCTCCCGGAGACATCCCCCTGACGGCCCGAACGTAATCGTCCATACCGGTGATTTCCTCTCCCGAGACGCCTGTCACCCTGTCCCCCGCTTCGAGCCCCGCCTTCGCGGCAGGGCTGCCCTCGACGACGCCGAGGAGCCTTACGCCCGGGCCGCTTCCGGAATAATCGGGGAGCGCCCCGATATAAACCCCCGCCCCCGAGAGGCCCTCTCCGGGAAACGCGTCGCCGCTGAGCTCGCCGGCATCCCCCGAGCTCGCGATATAGCTCACGAGCTCCGCCGCGGCCTTCAGCACGGCGGCCGTCCCCTCGGGGTTTATCTTCGTCCACTCGTCAGAGGGTTTATGGTAATCGCCGTGAACGCCTGTCGAGAGATGAACTGCGGGGATGCCGTTCATGGCGAACGCCGCCTCGTCGCTCGGTCCGGGCGCGGCGCCGCCGTAATGCGCTTCGAGCCCGGCGGAGGTGCACGCGGCGTCGACCAGCGTCCTCCACGCGGGCGAAGACGTCCAGCCGAAAACCGCGAGTTTATCCCCCCGGAGCCTGCCTATCATGTCGAGGTTCACCATCGCGACAATCCTTCCGGGCGTCCGCCCCCGATTGGAGACGTAATATGACGAGCCCACAAGTCCCTTCTCTTCCCCCGAAAAGGCGGCGAACACGAGGCTCCTTCTCGGCCTCGCACCGGCCGGGGCAAAATACTCCGCGAGCTCCATAAGCCCCGCCACGCCCGACGCGTTGTCGTCGGCCCCGTTATATATATCGTCGGCCGTCCCGCCGCCCGGGCGCGTTCCGAGGTGATCGTAATGCGCCCCTATAACTATCACCTCCCCCCTCACCGCCGGGTCGCGCCCTTCAAGGTACCCGACGACGTTCGACGCGCTGTCCCCGCCCCTCACGAGCTCGGTCCTTATCTCGGCCCGCGTCCCGGGCAGGGGAAGGGGGCTCCCCTCCTCTCCCGCGAGCGCCTCCTCCACGCCGTCGAGAGAATTCCCCGAGGCCGCCAGAATCTCCTCGGCCACGTCCCGCCTGACGATAAGCGCCTGCATGCCTCGCACCGCGGGCGGCGTGCCGAGCGCCGCGGACGTGATGTCTTCCTCCTCGCTCCTCGTGGTGGGGGTCGTGAATATCACCGCCCGCGCCCCCTTCTCCATCGCGGTCGCAATCTTGTGCCTGAGCGACGAGTATTCGTAATACCTCCCCCGCCGGTCGAGTCCCGGAGGCGCATACCTGAGCGCAAGGACGATCTTGCCGCGTATGTCGAGGCCCCCGTAGTTGTCGTACCCGAGCTCCGGGGCGCTTATCCCGTACCCCGCGAACACCATCTCCCCTGCCCTGAGCCCGTTCTCCGTATCCCCTAGCGGCGCATAATCGACGCCCGGTACGAGCCCCTCCTTTTTCCCTTTTATGGAGACGTAAAAATAGTTCGATTTACCGAGGGCGACCTTGGGCGATATCGGGAACTCCTGGAAATACGTCCCGCCGTCGCCCGCCGGGCGGACGCCAGATTCCTCGAATATGCGCGCGACGTAGCGGGCCGCCGCCTCCGAGCCGGGAGCCCCCGCCTCACGGCCTTCGAGATAATCCGACGACAGGTATTTTATGTGCGACATTATTTCCCCCGCCGTAATAGCCGGGTCCCCCACGGCGTCCCCCGTATCCTCCGCCGGAGACGGAAGCGCGGCCAGAACGGCGAGAAGGACCGTCAAAGCGATAAACCTTGTCATCAAGAGATAAATTACCACAGCTTTTTCCCGCGCCGCGCCGTCCTCCACGCAGTTTGCGGACAGCCGGAAAGCATGTAAGACTTATCCTCAGTCCAGTTCAAGGGAGAGATGGGTGTACCCGGTACTATTCACTGTCGGAGATATAGCCGTGTCCTCGTTTTCGGTCATGGTTCTCCTGGCTTTTCTGGTAGCGTACATACTGGCCGAGCCCGAATTCAAGCGTAAAGGCCTCGACGGAGGGCTGGTGGACCTCCTCCTCATCGCCGCAGTCGTAGGCGGCCTCGGGGGGGCGAAGCTCCTTTTCCTCTACCAGCAGGTCCCCCTCACCGACTTCATTCACGACCCGCTCCGCTACATGTCGTCCGGGTTCACGTTCCAGGGCGGGCTTATAGGCGCGGTATTCCTGGCGTGGCTCGTAACGCAGATGAAGCGCGTTCCGTTCCTCGTCGTGACCGACCTCGCGTCGCCGCTCCTGGTAATAGCCTACGCCGTCGGAAGGGTCGGCTGCCTCCTCGTGGGCGACGACTACGGCACCCCCACGAATCTCCCCTGGGCGATAGCCTTTCCCAACGGCTCGCCCCCCACGTTCGACAGGGTGCATCCCACCCAGATCTACGACACCATCTGCATGCTGATCCTGTTCGCCGTCCTCTGGAAGATAAGGAAAAAGGATTACCCCACGGGGTGGCTCACGGCCGTGACCATCATCGCGCTCGGTGCGCAGAGATTCTTCGTCGAATTCCTTAGAGAAACCACACCGGGCTTTATCCCCGGGCTCTCCCAGGCGCAGATCATTTCCATAGTCCTCGTGATCATAGGCGTTATAATGCTTAGAAAGATAAAGAAACGCCCCGCGTCCGCCGCGGGGGCCCGCACTTCGTAAAGCGGAGATAAAATGCATATAGTCATAATCGGAGCCGGCCAGGTCGGATCGTTCCTGGCAAGGAACCTCTCCACCGAACACGACATAGTAATAATCGAGAAAGACCACGAAACGGCCGAGAGGCTTAAGGAATCCCACGACGCGCTCGTCATCGAAGGCGACGGCGATAACCCGGTAGCCCTGGAAGAAGCCGGGCTCCCCGATGCCGACGTGCTTCTGGCGGTGTCGGGAGACGACAAGACGAACATCCTGGCATCCACTCTCGCGGCCTCCATGGGCGTCCGTAAAATCATCCTCAGGGTAAGAGACCACAGCTACAGAAAATATCCTGAAATGATAAAGAACGCCGACGTCTCCGTCGTGAACCCCGGCGACATTATCTCCGAAAAAATAGCGAGCCTGATAAGCTCGCCCTTCGCGTGGAAAACCGAAACGCTCGCCCTCGGAAAGATAAAGCTCTTTAAGCTCAAGATAGAAGACGACGCCCCCATTACCGGGCAGCGGCTGGCCGACCTCGGGCCGGCGAAATCGTGGATATTCGTCGCCGTTTCGCGAAACGGCAAGATAACGATCCCGACGGGCGAGACGAGGCTCAAGGAAGGCGACTACGTTTTCGCGCTCGGAGTCCCCGAGGTCCTCCACAAGCTGAAGCAGCTTTTCGGAGTCGTCGAGGAAGCCGTCCGCACAGCCGTGATAATGGGCTGCGGGAGGGTCGGAAAGGGCGCGGCGCGGACGCTCACGAAAGAGGGCATAAAGGTAAAGCTCATAGACAGCAATTCCGAAAAGGCGCGCCAGGCCGCCGAGGAGCTCGAAAAGGTGCGCGTATTCAAGGGAGACGCGACCGACAGCGACGCGCTCAAGGAAGCCGGAGTCGATTCGGCCGACTACTTCCTGGCGCTCACGGGCGACGACGAGGAAAACGTCCTCAGCGCCCTTCTGGCCAAGAACCTCGGCGCTAAAAGAACGACGGTCCTCTACACCAAGCCCGACTACATAGACCTCCTCGAAACGATAGGCGTGGACAGGGCCATAAGCGTCAGGCTCGCGCTCGCCAACGAAATACTAAGCCTCCTCCACATAGGCGGCGTCGCGCACATCGCGCTCGTCGAGGAAGGCCGCGCCGAGGTGCTCGAATTCAACATCACGAGCGAAACGAGGCTGAGCGGCGTCGCGCTCCAGGACGCGCACTTCCCCGAGGGGGCCATAATAGGCATCGCGCTAAGGGGGGAGGAAATCTTCATCCCGAGAGGCGATTACGTACCCCGGCCCGGCGACAGGGTCATAGTCTTCAGCCTCCCGGAAGCCGTTAAAAAAGTCGAGAGCATACTGGGCCAGTGAATATCAGACTCGCACTTCACATAATCGGCAACATGCTGAAGCTGCTCGGAGCCGTGATGCTGATTCCCGCGGCTTTCCCGATCTTCTACGGCGAAAACGACCTCGTCGCGATTCTGGCTTCGGCGATCATAACAGGGATATTCGGCTTCACGCTCGAACGCCTCACGAAACCCCTGGGGCCCGTGACCGAGCTCGGGCGGAAGGAGGGCTTTCTGGTGGCTACCCTCGCGTGGCTCGGCTGCAGCATATTCGGCGCGCTGCCCCTGTTTGTATACGGCGTCCTTCCGAACCCTGCCGACGCGTTTTTCGAATCGGTCTCGGGGTTCACCACCACCGGCGCGAGCGTCATCAGGGACGTCGAGGTATTGCCCCACGGCATACTATTCTGGCGGAGCTTCACGCAGTGGCTGGGCGGCATGGGCATAATCCTCCTCGGCATCGCGATACTCCCCCGCCTGGCTGTGGGCGGCATGCAGCTCATGGGGCTCGAATCCACGGGCCCCACGACCGAAAAAATAACGCCGCGCATAGCCGAAACCGCAAAGAGCCTCTGGGGGGTATACGTCGGCCTCTCCGCCCTGCTTGTCATCCTGCTCACATTGGCCGGGATGCCGGTCTTCGAATCCGTCCTCCACTCCTTCTCCACTCTCGCGACGGGCGGCTTCGGCATAAAGAACGCCAGCGTCGCCGCTTACAACAGCGCCGCCATAGACTACATACTCACCGTATTCATGTTCATCGGCGGGACGAGCTTCGTCCTCCTGTACTGGCTCGCGAAAGGAAAGCCGGGGAAGCTCTGGAAGAGCTCCGAGTTCAGGTTCTATCTGATATTCAATCTGATCGTTGTATTTCTCATAGCCTTCGAAGTGCGGATGACCATTTACCCGAGCTTCCTCGAAGCCTTGAGGTATTCGAGCTTCCAGGTCATCTCGATAAGCACCACGACCGGCTTCGTAACGGCCAATTACGACCTCTGGCCCACGATGTCCCAGCTCCTCCTGCTCCTGATGATGTTCGCCGGCGGCTGTGCGGGCTCGACGTCGGGAGCGATCAAGAACATCAGGCTCGTCGTCCTCTTCAAGAAGGGCTACCAGGAAATGCAGAAGCTCGTCTATCCGCGCTCGGTCATCCCGATAAGGGTTGACAAGAAGCCCGTAGCGCCGGAGGTCCTTTCCAGCGTCTCGACGTTCTGCCTCGTTTACATATTCGTCTTCGTCGCCGGGACGCTCCTGCTGACAGCCGCCGAGAATCTCCCCATCCTGACGGCTGCGTCGGCCAGCGCTACGGCGCTCGGCAACGTCGGCCCCGGCATGGGCGAGGTCGGCCCCGTCGGCAGCTTCGCCGGCCTTACGGATTTCAGCAAGGTCGTCCTCGCCATCCTGATGCTCCTGGGAAGGCTCGAGCTCTTCACCGTCCTCGTTCTCTTCACGGCCCCCTTCTGGCGGAAATGACGCGCCCGCGACGGCCGAATATCCTCCGGATTTAAGCTTTTACTTTCAGAAGGTTATGGTACTATTCACTTCGCTGTCCGCAGGGGCGGTATCTTCCCGGCACAGTCGGACAGCCCGGCGCACGGCGACGGCGGCGGGAAGTCGAAGCAAAGTCTCTCCGCACAAAGGTCGCACCGCCGCTCTCACGATTCAGGCATGAAGGTCTTATTCGACGCAGACGAGCCGATAGGCAGCCCCACTTCCGCAACCATCGGGAACTTCGACGGCGTGCATATGGGGCACAAGAGGATTCTCGCGGCCGTAAAACAGTCGGCCGCCGAGAAGGGTGTGGGCTCGTGCGTGATAACGTTCCATCCGCACCCCCAGAAAGTCCTCCGCAACATCGACGTCCCGCTCCTCCTCCCCATGAGGGAAAGGCTCAGGCTCCTCGAAGCCGAGGGCATCGACTACGCCGCCTGCTATACGTTCACGAAAGAGATAGCCGCCATGACGGCGGAGGAATTCGTAAACGAAATACTCGTCGGCAAGCTCCACATCAGGCACCTCATCGTGGGCCCGGATTTTTCGTTCGGCAAGAACCGCGAGGGCAACGCCGACATTCTCCGGAAGCTCGGCGAAAAACACGGATTCGAGATAGAAATAGCCGAGCCGTTTACGATAGGCGGCGAGGTGGTCAGCAGCTCCGCCATAAGGAACCTCGTCAGGGCGGGCGACATGAAGAAGGCGGCGGCGTTCCTCGGCTACGACTTTTACATCGAGGGCACAGTCGGCGAGGGCGAAAAGAGAGGGCGGCAGATAGGCTATCCCACCGCCAACCTCGAAACGGACTGGGAGATACTCCCCAAAGAAGGCGTATACGCGACCCGCGCCCGCCTGGACGGCGTAAAGTACGACAGCATCACGAACATCGGCTACCGCCCCACTTTCGGCGACAGCAGGCTCCTCATCGAAACGCATATATTCGATTTCTCCGGCAACATATATAATAAAAGGCTGGCCGTCGAGTTCGTCCGGCGTATAAGGGACGAAAGGCGATTCGAAAGCGTGGACGCGCTCGTCGCGCAGATAGGCAAGGACGTCGAGCAGGTAAAAGAGGCCCTCCTCGCCGCCGGCAAGTGATAGAATCACGGAAAACACGGGACGCACCGTAATGCAGGTAAAAGCCACCACGAAAATCTACGGCATATTCGGCCACCCGGTCAGCCACAGCCTCTCCCCGCTCATGCATAACAGCGCCTTCGCGGCCCTCGGGCTCGACTGCGTGTACACGGCGTTCGACGTCCGCCCGGACGATATCGACAAGGCGGCCGACGCCATAAGGGCCCTCGGCATAAGCGGCGTTAACGTCACCATCCCTCACAAGCAGACGATCATCCCGCACCTCGACGAAGTCTCGTCCGACGCGAAACACACGGGCGCCGTCAACACCGTCAAGAACGAAAACGGCAGGCTCACGGGCTACAACACGGACGTCGGCGGCTTCATGCGCGCCGCCCGCGAGGAGCTCGGCGTATCCCCCGAAGGCGCGAGCGTTCTTCTTCTGGGGGCGGGCGGCGCGGCGCGGGCGGTGATTTCGGCGTTCGGCATGAACGGCGCGAAGAGAATCGCCGTAACCAACCGCACCCGCGACAAAGCCGAAAAACTGGCGGAGGAATTCGCGGGGCTTTTCCCCGATACCTCTATATACCCCGTTGACTCCGGCGACGCCGGGGCCGTGGCGAAAGAGCTCGGCCTCACGGACGTCATCGTCAACTCGACGTCGGGCGGCATGGAAGGCTCCCGCGAGCTCGAATTTAATATCGAGGCGTTGAGAGACGGGGCGGCGGTGTACGACCTCGTATACAAACCGAGAGAAACCCGGCTCGTAAAGGAAGCGAAGGCGCTCGGTCACAAGGCCGTCGGCGGCCTCGGAATGCTGCTCTACCAGGGGGCCCTCAGCTTCGAGATTTGGACGGGCGAAACCGCCCCGGTGGGCGTCATGAGAAAAGCCATATCCCGGCCCGGCCGTTAAGGCTCCGCATCCATGTTTATTCCCGCCGGCACTAAATTTACCCCCGCCCTTATCCCCCCGCACACTGGTCAATCGGCCCCCTTTGTGCGATAATTAATTTCCAGGCACATACACGTCGAAGGAGGCCCTTTTATGAAGGTAGTAAGTCCCGCTGGAGATTTCGAGATCAAGGTAAACGATTCGTCGGTAGAGGGAGACTTCGTCGTGCTCAGCGGGCAGATGGGGGTCTGGGACTCCAGGATATACATGTCCCCGGCCGACATATGGCAGTTCGCCTCTATTTTCTTAAGGCCCGCTGTAATTCTCTACCTGCTCAAATTGCCCTTCAAATCGCTCTTCGGCTCCAAGTAACGATTATCATGGCGAAATTTCCGCCGTCGTTCGGGCAGCCCCCGCCGCGGCGGAGCTCATACCGCGCTTGCAGAAGAATTGGGGCTTGAAAGTTCGGGGAATAATTCATACACTCTTAATATATAACCGCTTAAAGGAGGGTAACCGGAAATGGTAGATAATTACGACGAGTTCGATTCTGACGTTCCAGTTAACTATCGAGGCTTCGATCTCTCCGACGTGGATTATAACGATCTTTCGGGGCTCATGGAGAAGATAGACATAATCCATGAGGACATGAACAAGATCAAGGACCTTTCGACCAAGCTCATCGACATTTACGAGACCTCCGGATCCTACAACGACCCGCACGGCGGCATCTACGAGAAGTTCCTCGAAGAGGGCATACGGGAATACGGCGAGGACAAGGGGCGTGAACTCATAGAGCTCCTTCTCGGCGGTCCGCACGAGTCGCCCAAGCTCCAGATAGCCAAAGCCAAGGCGCTTCTCATCTCCTACTGGAGGCTGTTCGAGGACGACGAGTCCGAGCCGATTCACCCCTCGCAGTTCGAGGAGAGCGACATCTTCAAAACGATCAAGAAGCTCACGGGGAACAAGAACCTCTTCCCGACGCTGAACTCCCAGTAGCCGGGCGGTCGTGGCCTTCGATTTAAGAGGCCGGGCCCGTGAGACTATTTCGGCCTTTCCAGCACTTCGGGATTTACGATGTGTTCGGGTGTTTTGCCGTCGAGCGCGAGCTCGACGCTCGTGACGGCCATGTCTATCATATCCTCCCTCGTCTCCCTGGCCGCGCTTCCTATGTGAGGGAGGAGTACAGTGTTTGGAAGGTGAAGGAGCCCCGGGTCAACCTCGGGCTCCTTCTCGTAAACGTCGAGCCCAGCCCCCCATATCACCCCCTCTTCGAGAGCCGCCGCCAGCTCGGCCTCTTTTATTATAGGGCCCCTGCCGACGTTCACGATTATCGAGCTCCGCTTCATCTTCCGGAACTCTTCGGCCCCGAAACGCCCGCGCGTGCCGTCGTTTAGCGGCGAGGCGATTACGAGGAAATCCGACTCTTCGAGCAGCCGGGGGAATTCGGCGTACTCGGCCCCGGTCTCTTTTTCGGAGACCTCGTTCCTCCGCCTGTTGTGGTAGAGGACCTTCATGCCGAACCCGGACGCCCTCCTGGCGACGGCCGAGCCGATGCGGCCCATGCCGAACACGCCGAGCGTCTTTCCGTGGACGTTCCGTCCCATGAGAAGCGACGGGTGCCACGTCTTGAATTTCCCGCTCCGGACGTATGTATCAGCCTCGACGACCCTCCGCGCGACGGCGAAGATAAGGGCCCACGCGAGGTCGGCCGTGGTTTCGGTAAGCACGTCCGGCGTGTTGGTGACCATGACGCCCTTCTCGGTGGCGTAAGCGACGTCCACGTTCTCGTACCCGACGCCGCAGTTCGAAACTATCTTCAAATCGGGGAGGAGGTCGATAAACTCCCTGTCTATGGAATCGGCGACGGTGGAGATAACGGCCGAAGAGCCCGCCGCGCCTTCGAGGAGCTCTCTCCGCGTCGGGAGGCGCTCTTCCCTGAACACGACGACTTCATACTTCTCCGCCAGCCTTCCGACCGCCTCGCCCGGGTACTCAAGGCTCACGAAAACCTTTTTCATGCCGCTCACTTCTCGAACGGGTCCGGCAGCTCCGGGTGCCATAGCTTGAAGTGGTTCCTGTGGTTCTCCGTGTACGCGCCCGGCGGATAATACTTGTCGTAAAAATCGAGGTCCAGGTGGTGCGCCTGCACCATGAACCGGAGGAACATCGGGTCCGAAAACGCCGGGAACCTGCCGTATGTGTCGTACACGTAATTGCACATGTCCTTGACGATCTGTATCTCTTCCTTGCTGGGCCTTTCGACCTCGTGAAGGACGCCCTCGGGGTCCTTGAACGGCATCGTGTGGGATTCCCAGTTCGACCACTTCATGTCGTTAAGGGCCTCGACGGCCTCGCCCATGTCCTTGTAATAAGGCGGGCAGAACGCCTGGAAGAGCCCGTCCTTCCCGACGGCGACGGGGTTCGGATTGCCGACGCCGCTCTTCGGCTGCGGCGTCGTGAACCTGAACCCGAGCCCGCGGTTAAACGGCGTCCCGCCCAGCATGAACATGCTGGCGAACCCGCTGAAGAGCCAGCCCCCGAGCCCGAGCGTCTGGAGCGTCAGGACCATGTTCTGCCCCATGAACGCCTGCTCGGCTATGTAGCCGTTGGCGAACCTGAGCTCGGCCTCGATGAGAGGCATCCTCTTCCCCTGGTCTATGAGCCCCTTCTTCACCCACTCTTCCGTCCCCGGATATCTGAGCCCGTGGAGCTCGTCCACGAAGTTAAACCTGTGGTCGGCCCTCATATAGAAGAAAAATAGGTTGATGATACAGGCCGAAAGGTCCGTAACGGGCATGAAAACGGTAGTGCCAGGCTTGTTCACGTTCCAGAGGTTATGCGCCGCGATTCCGGGCGGCTTCGACGGGAGGTCGGCCCTCTTGTCCTCGAGCTTTATGCGCGACTCCCTGAAGAGCTCCAGGATCCTGTCGACCCGGGCCTCGCGGCTCAGGCCTTCGAGCCCCCTGAAGTCGTCGGCCTGCTTGTCGTGGAGCTTCACCATGTACGTGCCGTCGTCGTTCGTGTAAAAGAGCTCAGTCCTGTGCACGTCGCCGAGGGCGGGAATCGTCCTGCTCGTGAACTGCATTTCGAGGTCGAGCCCGACGTGCGGGGGGAAGTCCGAAAGGTTGATGTTCTTCACGCCGAGCCCGTTCCAGACTATGATGGCCTCTTCGAGCTCCGACAGGGGAACCGGCTCGTGCTTCGACTTGTACGCGAGCGGCCCCTTTTCGATCTCCATCCCGAGGCCGAACCTCCGCGAGCGCCTCTCGAACACCGCATCCATGAATTTATAATCGATCGCTACGTCCAGACCCGGCGGATATTTTCCCATTTTCTGCTACCTGTCTCCCGTGGAATTTGTGAAGATTTATTGTAGCAAATCAGGACTGGTAAGCCAAATCGGGCGGGGGGCCGCAGGGGATAAACCGGCGGGATTTCCGGCGCGGCCCGGCGCGCCCGGGGCATTAAACGATAGAAAGTAGGGAGACGATAAATTATACTTTTATATACTGACTCATATCTCACTCCCGGGGGGAACGGAATGAAGGGCGCTAATACACACACCGTCGCAATCTGCATAGGAATCACACTCATCTCGGCGGCGCTCGCCGGATGCTACCCGGCATACAGGCAGCCCGCGGTATCGTTCAACCCCGTGCCCAGCATACAGACCTCCGAGGACGGCGTAAGGGTAACCGTCATCCCGTCCTACTGGCCCGGGAGCCCTCGCAACCTGCCGAGCTTCGTCACGCCGTTCTACGTCGAGATAGAGAACTTCTCCGGCAACCCGATAACCGTAAGCTACAAGGACCTTGTCATGTTCGACGAGTTCAGGACACAGTACGGCCCGATAAACCCCAATACGGTGGCCGACGTGCTTTCGACGTCCGACTTCAATTACGTGGCATACCCGAGCGTTTCGGTGGGGTTCGGCTACGGCGGCTGGGGCGGTCCGTGGGGAGGCGGGTGGGGATACTACCGCCCGTTCTACAGGCCGTATTACGCCTACGCACCGTTCTGGTACTATCCGCCGCCGGTCTACTACTACCCCGTTCCGGTCAGCACGAAGGACGTCGTCACCGGCGCCCTGATGCCGGGAACGGTTTATCCGAATGCGTCTATAGAGGGATTTATCTACTTCAAGGAGCTGCCCGAAACCGTGAGCCGGGTGACGCTCGACGTCGGCTACGTCAACAGCTCGAACGACGTGTTCCGCTCGCTCAGCTTCCCGTTCACTTCGACGGCGGTAATCGGCGGGCAATGAGGGCCGCACCGGCCTCGGGCAACGAACAGCCTGTAGCTTCTATTCGGCCTTCCCTTCGCCGAGCTCTCTGAGCCTGCCGAAGATTTCCTTCTCCTCGTCGGAGATCGTTTTGGGTATCTCGACCTGAATTCGCAGGTATATGTCGCCCCTGCGCCCGCTGCGGAAATTGGGAAGCCCCTCGTTCGCGAGCCGCATGACGGTGCCCGGCTGAGTCCCCGCCGGGACTTTCACCTCCGCCTCGCCGACGAGTGTCGGCACGGTAAGCGTTATTCCCAGGACAGCGTCGGCTATCTGTATCTTTTCGATCCTGTGGAGGTGGTCGCCCCTCCTCTCGAACCTCGGGTCGTCCTCGGTGTGGATCACGACGATTAGGTCGCCCGGGGCTCCGCCCGGCTCGGGGCTGAACCCGCCATGCCCCGTGACTCTCAGCGCGGTCCCTTCCTCGATGCCTTCAGGCACCCTGATCTTTATCTCGCTCTCCTGCTCTTCGCTTCCTGTTCCCCTGCAGTGCGGGCACGGGTCTTCGATTATGGAGCCGAGGCCCCTGCACGTGGGACACACGGCGACCTGCTGGACGGTCATGCCGAGCTGCTGGGTCGTAAACACCTTCTGCCCCGACCCTCCGCACTCGGTGCATACCTTCGGCTCCGTGCCGGGCCGCGCCCTCGACCCTCCGCATTTCGAGCACGCCACTGTGCGCGTGTAGCGGACAGTCTCCTCGCCGCCGATGAGGATGCGCTTCAGCGGAACGACGAGCTCGACCTCGACGTTCGGCCCTCTTGCGGGCCCTCTCCTTCCGCGCCCGAAGCCGAATATATCGTCGAATATGCTGCCTGTGCCCCGGCCGAATATGTCCCCGAAGCCCATGTTGCTGAAAAGGTCCTCGGCCGACATGCCGTCGAGCGCCGCGAAGCCTCCCCTGTCGTACCTGGCGCGTTTGTCCGGGTCCGACAGCACGCTGTAGGCTTCCGACAGCTCTTTGAACTTCTCTTCAGCGTCGGGGCTCTTGTTGTGGTCGGGGTGGTACTGCATGGCCAGCCTGCGGTAGGATTTTTTTATCTCCTGGTGGCTCGCGGTCCTTTCGACCTCAAGCACTTCGTAATAGTCCCTTCTAACTGAAGACATGTGCTGTTTCCCCTGTGAGTATCAGAATTTATATAAACCCTGTTTTCCGTTTTACAAGTCCTGGAAACTGCCGTCACAAAAATTCAGGCGGGAAAGTACTCGGAATATTATTTTATATGAAAACGGGATTCGGCTCAAAAACGGCGGCGTCTCGCGGCGAGAGCCCGTACCGCCCGGTCAGGCGGAAAGCGCCTTTTTCAGATACTTCCCCGTGTATGACGATTTCGCTTCGGCGACCTCTTCCGGCGTCCCCGACGTGACGACGTACCCGCCCGCGTCACCGGCCTCGGGGCCGAGGTCTATCACGTAATCCGCCGACTTGATGACGTCCACGTTGTGCTCGACGACGAGCACGGTGTTCCCCGCGAGGACCAGCCTGTTTATGACGTCCAGCAGCTTCCGGACGTCCTCGGCGTGGAGCCCCACGGTCGGCTCGTCGAGTATGTACAGCAGGTCCTTCCCGCCCTTCCCGCCGAGCTCCCGCGCTATCTTCATCCTCTGCGCCTCGCCCCCCGAAAGGGTCGGCGCGGCCTGCCCGAGCCGGACGTATCCGAGCCCGACATCCTGGAGCACCTTCAGCTTACGGCCGAGCGGCGGAACCTCGTAAAAGAAGTTGATCGCCTCGTTCACGGTCAGCGCCAGTATGTCGTCGATGTTCCTGTTCCTGTACCTGACGGAAAGGACGTCCTTGTGAAACCTCTTCCCGCCGCACTCCTCGCACGTGACGTAAACGTCCGCGAGGAAGTGCATCTCTATCTGCTGCACCCCCGCCCCCTCGCACGTCTCGCACCTTCCCCCGGCCACGTTGAACGAAAAGTGTGACGGCGTAAGCCCCTTCGACTTCGCGTCCCACGTCCCTGCCATGACCTTCCTTATCTCGTCGTACGCCTTTATGTACGTGACCGGGTTCGACCGCGAGCTCCTGCCTATCGGGGCCTGGTCGAGCATGACGACGCCCGAGATATTCTCGACGCCCGTTATCCCGCCGTACTTCCCGACCCTCTCGGCGCTCCCGTCGAACCTCCGCGCGAGGGCGGAATAGAGGACGTCCGTCACGAGCGAGCTCTTCCCCGAGCCCGACACCCCCGAGACGCAAATGAAAGTCCGGAGAGGCAGCGAAACCGTTATGTCCTTGAGGTTATTCTCGCGGACGCCGGAAACCGTGAGGCTCTTCCCGCTCCCCTTCCTCCGCTTCTTCGGCGCTTCGATTTTCGCCTCGCCCGTCATGTATTTCTTCGTCAGAGAATCCGCCTTTTTAGCGAGCAGGTTCTTCACGCTCCCCTGGTAGACGATCTCCCCTCCCCTCTCGCCCGCGAGGGGACCGAGCTCGATAATGTTGTCGGCCTCCCTTATCATCTCGAAGTCGTGCTCGACCACGACGACGGTATTGTCCCTGTCGCGGAGCTCCTTTATGAGCGCGACCAGGCGGTCCACGTCCCTCGGATGGAGGCCGATGGAGGGCTCGTCCATTATGTACAGTGTTTCGGTAAGCGCCGCGCCGAGCTGGCACGCGAGGTTCACCCTCTGCGCCTCGCCTCCCGAAAGCGTCCGCGTAAGCCTCGCCAGCGTGAGGTATTCGAGCCCCACCTTGTTAAGGAAATCCAGGCGCGACCTTATCTGCTTCAGTATCTCCGTCGAGACGGAGATCTCGTATTCAGTGAGCGCGAGGTCTTCGAAGAATTCCCCGAGCTCCCCTATCGACAGCTCCGACAGCTCCGCGATGTTCCTGTCCGCGACGCGCACCCATAGCGCCTCTTCGACGAGGCGCGAGCCGCCGCATTCCTCGCACGTAAAGGGCGACCTGTACTTGCTGAGAAACACCCTCACGTGCATCTTGTAATTCTTTTCTTCCAGGTGCCTGAAGACGCCTTTCACTCCCGAAAACCCCGGCCCGCCCTCGAACAGGAGCCTCTTGTCCTCGTCCGTCAGCTCGTCGTACGGCTTGCTCGTGTATACACCCCTCTCCTCGGCGAATTTCAGGAGCCTCCTCATCTCGTTCTTGAGCGAGGGCTTCGTAAGCGGCTCTATCGCCCCCTGCGCGAGGCTCTTTTCCGGGTTGGGCACGACGAGGTCGGCGTCGAGCCCGAGTATGTTTCCGAACCCCTTGCACGCGGGGCACGCCCCCTGCGGGCTGTTGAACGAAAAGAGTAGCGGCGACGGATCGTTGAACGTCCTCCCGCAGGAAGTGCACTCGAGCTCCTTCGAGAAGCGGAGAGTCTCGCCGTCCACTATCCGGACGTGGACGTACCTGCCCTCGTCGAGCGCCTGTTCGAGAGCCTCCACTATCCTCGAGAAGAGCTTCTTCCCGAGAACGACCCTGTCCTGGAGAACCTCGGCCCCCGCCGGGATGGCCTCGAGCCCTTCGATGTCGATCGCCTCTCCGTCCGAAACCACCCTCGTGTAGCCGGCGGCCATGAGCTCCTTCGGCGTCAGCGTCGAGCTCCCGGGCGGGAAGGTTACGAGCGCCCTCTTCCCGTCGAAACGGTCTACCAGCTCCCCGGCTATATCCCCGGGCGACCTCCGCCTCACCTCCACCCCGCACGCGGGGCAGTACGTCCTCCCTATCTTGGCGAACAGGAGACGCATGTAGTCGTACACCTCGGTCGTCGTGCCGACGGTCGAGCGCGAATTCCTGACGTTGTTCCTGCTCTCTATGGCGACCGCAGGCGGGAGCCCGGATATGTCGTCCATGTCCGGGCGGTCGACGCGCTCCAGGAACTGCCGCGCGTACGTGGACAGGCACTCTATATATCTCCTTAGCCCCTCGGCGTAAAGGGTGTCCAGGGCGAGCGACGACTTGCCCGAGCCGCTCAGGCCCGTGACCACGGTGAAGCTGTGCCAGGGTATGGAAACACTCACGTCCTTGAGGTTATTTTCCCTGGCACCGGTGATTTTAATTTCGCCTTTCATATATGCGGCTTGTTAATCGAGACGTATCGGCGGCTCCGGTATCGATACTGTCGGAAGCGCCGACAGAGAGAGGTTAATGGGAAAAATCAGCCAATCAAGTCCGCTACTTCGTCGAGCGCCCCGGCCTCCCTGACGCGCGGTGCGTCCGGCCTCGGCGCATTCCTCGCGTTGAACCATATGACGTCGAGCCCGGCGTCCCTTCCGCCCATAACGTCCGAGCCGAACATGTCCCCGACGTGCACCGCCTCGGACGGCGATACGCCGCACCTCTCCGCCGCGTATTCGAATATGCGCGGGTCCGGCTTTATGAGGTTAAGGAGCGTCGAGTCGAATATGTGCTCGAAGTAATCCTTTATCCCGACCTCCTCGCATTTCTCCACCGTATTGCCGTCGTTGTTCGATATGACCGCGAGCCTGTATCCCTCTCCCCTGAGCCGTTCCAGGAGCTCGACCGCGCCCGGAAGGGCAGCCCGCGTGAACCTGAGCGCGCTCATCTCCTCCCTTACCCTGCTTCGAAATTCGTCTATATTCCCGGGCGGTGAAATTGCCTCGTAAAGAAGCGGCAGAAACCACGCCCTGTGCTGCTCGGGATTGATCCCGCCTTCCGACTTATGCTTCAGATAAAGCTCGTAGTCGGCGGCGACGTAGGCCTCTTCGAGCTCCCTGTCCGATATGCCGAAGCCGGCATTACGCATTGACCGGGCGATCCTGTGTATGTAAGGGGGATCCGTCGAGGCGAGGGTGTCCCCCAGGTCGAAGAATACGAATTTCTTTTTTGCCATTCCTTATTTCCGCATTTCCGCTGATCTGTAAATAGATACCCGACGAACCCCCAAAGAGCCGTCCCCGGAAATGATAGCATTAAGCGCCGTGGTTGGCCATGTCGCCGCCGCAGACTGCCGGGCCCGTTCCGGGGACAGGCGAGGCCCCCGGGCGGGCCCTGAACCGCAAAATTTTCACTCCCTCCGGGCCCAAAAATTTTTACAAACTTTCTTTGCAATAGAATCTCTTAGGTGTTAAAATATAAACCCTAATATGAGATGGATTCTCGTACCCCTTCTGGCGCTTGCACTTTTTACCTTTACCAACGACCAGGCCATACCCGCCGGCACGGAGAACGGGGCGTACACCGCCAAGATTGCGACCCTTCTCCCGACCGAGGCGCGCAACAACGGCAAGATGGGCGTGGTCGTCAAATCCCTCACCTCCGGTGAGACACTCTTCGAGCACAACGCACAGAACCTCTTCATACCGGCTTCGAACGAGAAAATCATCACGTCCGTCGCCTCCCTTTCCCTTCTAAAGCGGGATTACAGGTTCAAGACGGAATTTTTCTCGGGCGGCGGCATATCCGAGGGCGTCCTTCACGGCGGGCTGTACGTAAAGGGCTACGGCGACCCTACGCTCGGCGAGCCCCACATAGGCTTCATAGTCTATCAACTGAAAAAGAGAGGGGTAACCGAGATCAAGGGCGGCATAACGGTCGACGACTCCTATTTCACGCCCGAAAGGCGGGCCGAGGGCTGGAAGGCCGAATGGGTCAACGATTTCTACAGCCCCCCGATAAGCGCACTTTCCTTTAATTACAATACTATCGAGGTCAGGGTTCGCGCGGCCGCGGCCGGGCAAAAGCCCCGCATCGACATACTCCCCGCGGGCTCGAACATCAAGATAATCAACAACGCCGTAACCAGCTCCAAGGCCGGCGCGCTCACGACGAGCTGGCAGGGCCCCGACACCATAGCCATAGGCGGCAGGGTAAAGCCCAAGGCGAGCGTCCTGCTCAAGATACCCGTAAACAGCCCCGAGCTCCTGACGGGCAACGTCCTCAAGAGCGCCCTCGAGGAAGCGGGCATAAAGGTCAGCGGCCCGGTGGTCGCGGGCGAAACGCCGAGGTGGGCCACGGTGTTTTACACCCACTATTCCGACCCCCTTTCCTCGGTCATCACCGAATACAACAAGAACAGTGTCAATATAATCGGCGAGAACCTTATCAAAACCCTGGGCGCCGAATTCAAAGGCGCCCCGGGTTCCTGGGACAACGGCTCACAGGTCATATCCGAGTTCCTGAACGGCATAGGCATCAAGAACGGGTTCAGGGTAGTCGACGGCTCGGGGCTCTCGCTCCTTAACAGGGTCTCCCCCGAAACACTCGCAGACGTTCTAAGCTACGCATATACGAACAGGATCATCGCGTCCGATTTCATCGATTCCCTGCCCATAGCGGGGGTCGACGGGACTTTGAAAAAAAGATTCAAGGCATCGAGCGTACAGGGAAGGGTCATGGCCAAGACAGGATACCTCAACAACGTGAGGGCGCTGTCCGGCTACGTTTTCACCAAGCAGGGAGACGTGCTCGTCTTTTCCATACTCGACAATGGGATCGGATGGAAGACCAAGGAGTTTCAGAGTAGCCTTCTGACCGAGCTGGTTGAATGCTGCGGGGCGGCTAATGGAACGAACAGAAGAGTCAATTAAACGTAATCCCGGGGAACCGGGCCTTTTTTCAGGCGAAAAGGTGGGGGTGTTCCACAGTACCGTTTTTTCGATCGGCGTCAGATTGCATCGCGCCCATCCGGCTTTTTTAGTCAATCGTAATATAGAAGCAGAAGGCTTTCACGGCGAAGCTCGGGGCAAATACCGGCCCCGGGAGATATTTAGCTTGACAGGTAAAGTAAAAAACTTTATTTTTTAGGGTAAATTTAACCATTCTACTTAAATGCTTGTAACGCTTCTAAAGAAATATGTATGGGTGATTAACCTGCTCCTCCTCACGGGGCTTGCATACCTTGCGGCCCTCACGGTGAATCAAAAGCTGGAGGGCGTGGTTTCGTCCCCCGGCGCGATAGCGTCCCAGAAGCTCGATCAGGGCAACCCGGGCAGGCAGAGAGACACCAGCGTCCGCCGGCCGCGCTCGTACTACGACCTCATACTTACGAGAAATATATTCGGAATCAGCAACCTTTCCGACGCTTCCGCCCCCGCCGATGGCGGCCCGGGCCCCGGCAGCGACGAAGCGCTTCCCGACTCGACTTTAAACATAGTCCTTCTCGGTACGATCATAAATCCGGACGCCCCGTCCGTAGCCATAATCAAGAACCCGGGCAACAACAAGGTCCAGGGCTACACGAGCGGCGAGCAGATAAAAATAATCGACACCGAAAGGGTGAACCTCGTCCAGGTCATGGGCTGCAAGGCCGTCATACAGCGCCAGAAAGGCCACGAAACCATCAAGTGCAAGAACATCGGGGAAGAGGTGGCATCTTCGAAGCCGATGGCGACCAACGCGAACAGGACGGTTCAGCCGGCCGGGAAAGGCGGCGAGCAAACCGAAGAAGGGATAAACAAGATCTCCGATAACGAATACGAAATAAGCCGCGAGCTCCTCGAAGACGTCCTCAGCGACCCGACCAACATCGTCCAGCAGGCGCGCGTCATACCCCAGCAGGACGGGCTCAGGTTCTTCGGCATTCGGTCGAACAGCATATTCTGGAAAATAGGGATAAAAAACGGAGACACGCTACACAGGATAAACAACGTTGAGCTTAACGACGTCGAAAGGGCGCTCGGGATTTTCGAAGAGCTGAGGTCCCAGAGCAGCTTCACGATAGATTTTACGAGGGCGGGCAAACAGTACTCGTATCAGTACGTCGTTAAATAGAAGCGGGAGCGCATGGTGGTCTCGTTATTGACTTTCACGCCCGCGTGGGATAAGACCTTCTATGAACGGGACGGACGACAGCGGGCCGCGACAGCGAGGATTTCATGATTAAAGGCTTACTCATTAACATCGTCATACTGGGATTTCTTCTCACGCTGTACGTATACGTGAATACGAATCACGAAAAGCCCGTCATAATGGAGAATTCCGCTGAAACGTCCGAGCTCCCGCCCGGCGAAGGCGCGGGCAACCCCCTCGCCGGTGAAATCACGTACACGATAAAAGAAGGCGACACACTCTCCGCGCTCGGAGAGAAGTTCGGCGTGTCGGTAGCCGACATAAAGCTGCACAACGGCCTTACGAGGGACATCCTGGTTGAAGGCGACATCATAGGGATCCCTCCCCGGGGCTCGTACTCCGTGGCCGGCGGCTTCCCCGACGGTTTTTCGGACGGCTCCGTGATAATGACCCAGGCCGCGGGCGCCGAAGGCGCGCTCGGCAGGGAAGTCGCCCAGCAGTTCGACACGACGGAGCTCGAGCAAAGGAGAAAGGAGCGCCAGGAAGAGATAGAGAAAAGACGGCAGGGAATACAGCAGCAGCGCTCGACCGGCGGGAGAAAGGAGTTCCAGCAGCCGCAGCAGCAGCAGATTCAAAGGCCGCAACAACAGCCGCAGCAGCAGGAGCCACAGAACGGGCAGGAGGTCGAAGTCGAGGTTCAGGAGCCCGAGGTGGTAATCACGGACGGCGAAATAGTCAACCTCCAGTCCGAAATGGACATCCAGGACCTGATTCAAACCATAAGCGAGATAACGGGCCAGAATTTCATACTGGACGAAACGGTAAAGGGAAAGAAAATCACCGTTATAGCCCCGGGCGGTTTCAAAAGGGAAAACGCCATGAGGCTCTTCGAAACGATCCTGAGCCTGAACGGCTTTTCGGTGGTGAAGAAGGACGGGGTCAATATCATCGTCCCCAAGCGCGACATCAAGATAACGAGCATACCGACCGAGGTCGGAACGTCCTACGGCGTATCCTCCGACAGCTTCACGACAAGGCTCGTTCAGCTCAAGAACACGAAGGCCGACGAGGTCGCCGCCATACTGAAGCCCCTCGTTTCGCGTGAAGGCGACGTCGTCGTCTACCCAGCGCTGAACATGCTCATAATCATCGAAACGACGGACAACCTCAACAGGATACTCTCTATAATCGAGAACCTGGACGTCGAGACGGAAATCGAATTCATAAAGATACACAACACCGACGCGGCCGAGGTCGCCGCCAAGCTGGTCGAGATATTCGGGGGCACGGCGTCCACCACTTCCTCGCGTCCCCAGGGTGGTCAGCAGCCCGCCCAGACACGCGGCCAGTCGCGGACCGCCCAGAGAAGCAGGAACCTCCCCGGCAGCGATCAGCCCGGGGACACATCCAACATAATAGCCCAGTCTACGGGCGAGTCCTCCCCCGTCGGGTTCAAGGTCATAACGGACGAGAGGACGAACTCGCTCATCGTAATCGCCTACCCCGACGACATGGCAAAGATCAAGGCAGTCATCGAAATACTGGACGTCGAAACGGACGAACCCGAAGAGGGCATATACGTCGTAAGGGTCCTCAACGCCGACGCCGAGCAGATTGTGGCGGTGCTCGCCAGCCTCTTCGGCGGCTCGGGCTATGCCGGCGGATATGGCGGCACGGGGGTAGACAACAGGATGTCGCGTACGGGCGGCCTCGCCGGGACGACGGGCGGGCTCGGCGGTACCGGCTCATACGGCACCGGCACCGCGCAGTCGCGGCAGGCGATAGAAAGGGGCGCCATAAGGACCTCGGGCATAGTCGCCGAGACGGAGACCATACGCGTCACGGCCGACCCGTCAACGAACTCCCTGATAATAATAGGCTCCAGGAGAGACTACGAAACCATAAAAGAAGTCATAAAAGAGCTCGACGTCAGGAGAAAACAGGTATTCGTCGAAGCCGCGATCCTCGAGGTCAGCCTCGACAAGCTGAGGTCCTTCGGAACGAACCTCAGCATAGGGTTCACGGTAAACGACGACACGCTCGGCTTCGGGGGCACTGTGCTTCCGGGCGTCCCGAGCCTCCTCGGCGTGGCGGCCGACCCCGAGGCGTCGATAAACGTCCTCGGAAGCCTCTCCGGGCTTTTCCTCGGCGTCGTGGGCGAAGAGGTCGATCCGGACGGCTCGGGCCCGATACCGCCCATACCGTCCTTCAGCGCGCTCTTCCAGGCCCTGACGTCGCTCACGGACGTGAACGTCCTCTCGACGCCGAGCATCATCACCACGGACAACGAGCCCGCGGAAATCATCGTCGCGGACGTCATCCCGTTCCCGACGGGGAGCACCGTCGGCGACAGCGGCGTCACCGTCCAGACCATTCAGCGCGAGCCCGTCGGCATAAGGCTCTCCATAACCCCGCAGATAAGCGAGGGCGATTTCCTTAACCTCAACATACTGACCGAAGTATCGGCCATAAGGGACACGCCGGTCCAGGGCCTCAATACCGCACAGTTCGGTATCGCGACCACGACCAGGACGGCCGACTCCTCCGTCGTCGTCAAGAACGGGCAGACGATCGTCATCGGCGGCCTCGTCCAGGACAGGGAGAGCGTTCTTCAGAACAGGGTCCCGGTCCTCGGCAACATACCCTTCCTCGGCAACCTGTTTAAGTACAAGCAGCGCCAGAGCCAGAAGATAAACCTCATGATCCTCCTCACTCCGAGGATCGTCGAGAACGAGCTCGACATGCAGCGCATACTTGAAGAAAGGCAGAGACGGAATATGCTTTTACAGGAGAGGGGCTTTAACAGGGAGGACAACTAACCGTCGCCGGGAAAGCGGAATTAACATGAAAAGCATCCAGGAAATAGTAAGCGAAAGAAACCCTGACGCTCTCGTCAAGATAGACGAGCTACTCGCGAAGAACGAGGACAGCTTTGAAGAAACACTTATAAAATCGAACGTCCTCGAAGACGAGGAAATACTCGAAGTACTCTCGGAATTCTACGAATTCCCCTACACGCTCAGGATATCCGAGCGCGATATAGACCCCGAGCTCATAAAGATCCTGCCGATAAGCTTCGCCAAGAAATTCAGGCTCCTCCCGTTCCAGAGGAGGGAGGACAGCGTCGTCATAATCTTCGCCCCGCCGCTCGACCTCTACGTCCTCGACGAGCTCAAGTCGCTCTTCGGATGCGAGATAGAGCCCGTCATCGCCCTTAACCAGGTCCTCCTCGACAGCATCAACCGCGTCTACGAGCGCGGCAAGGAAATGACCGAGGGCATAGAAGACGACTCCACGGGCATTTCCGAGTACGACATACACGAGCCCAAGGACCTCCTCGACGCCGACGACGAAGCCCCGATTATCAGGTTCGTAAACTCGCTCCTGTTCCAGGCGATCAAGGAAAAGGCGAGCGATATTCACCTCGAATGCTTCGAGAAGGAGCTCTCCGTCAGGTTCAGGAAAGACGGCATGCTCCACGAAATAACCTCCGTCCCGAAGAAGCTCCAGGCCTCGATAATTTCCAGGGTCAAGATCATGGCCGAGCTCGACATTGCCGAGAAGAGAAAGCCCCAGGACGGAAGAATCAGGGTCAAGGTCGCGGGGAGGGACGTGGACGTCCGTATCTCCACGGTGCCCACCACATGGGGAGAGAGCGTCGTCATGAGGCTTCTCGACAGGTCGTCCGTCATTTTAAGCCTGGAAGACCTCGGGCTCGAAGGCGAAAAGCTCCACACGTTCGAAGGACTCATACACAGGCCGCACGGCATCATACTCGTCACTGGGCCTACGGGCAGTGGTAAAACGACCACGCTTTACGCCGGGCTCGAAAGGATAAACTCCCCTGACAAAAAGATCATCACGGTCGAGGACCCGGTCGAATACCAGATACAGGGGATAAACCAGATACAGGTGAACACGAAGGTTAACCTCACGTTCGCCAACGGGCTCCGCTCGATACTGAGGCAGGACCCCGACGTCATACTCGTCGGTGAAATCAGGGACAGGGAAACGGCCGACATATCGATTCACGCGTCGCTCACGGGACACCTCGTCTTCTCGACACTTCACACGAACGATTCCGCGAGCGCGATAACGAGGCTCATCGACATGGAGATCGAGCCCTTCCTCGTCGCCTCCTCGCTCATGGCCGTTATAGCGCAGAGGCTCCTCAGGTTCCTCTGCTCGAATTGCAAGGAGCCCTACGAGCCCTACGACGACGAGCTCAGGCGCATAGGCATCAAGCGGAGCAGCCTCAAAAACGGCACGCTTTACAGGGCCACGGGATGCGAGAAATGCTTCAACATGGGATACAGCGGACGAATGGCCATCTTCGAAATGCTGGTAATAAACGACGACATAAGGAACCTGACGCTGAGCAAGGTCGATTCCTCCCAGATAAAGAGAAAGGGCCTCGAGCATGGAATGACTACGCTCCGAATGGACGGGGCCGACAAGATTATAAGGGGTCTGACTTCGGTTGACGAGGTCATGAGGGTAACCGAAGACGAAAACATAGTAGGCTAAGGGCCGGACAGGGTCACTTCTATAACCGCCGAACACTCAATAGAACATGCCGGTATATAAATACAAAGCCATCGACGAGACCGGAAAGGCCGTCCAGGGCGTAATCGACGCCGATTCGCCCAAGGGCGCCACGGACAAGCTCAAGCGCCAGGGCGTATTCCTCTCCTCGCTGAACGAAGTAAGGGAAGGAAAGTCGAGGAGCTTTATTCCCTTCAAGGGGATAAACATCTCCGAACTCGCCGTAACGACGAGGCAGTTCTCGACGCTCATCTCCGCGGGGCTCCCGCTCGAGGCGTCGCTCGTCGCCCTCTCCGAGCAGACGGAAGACGCGCGCCTCGGCCAGATACTCACCCAGGTCAGGGACAGGGTCAGCGAAGGCAGCTCGCTCGCGAGCGCACTCGGCGAGCATAAGAACGTATTCTCGGAGCTCTACATCAACATCGTCCGCGCGGGCGAGGCCAGCGGCACGCTCGACATAGTGCTTTACAGGCTCGCCGACTTTCTCGAAAAACAGGCGGCGCTGACGTCCCGGGTCAGGAGCGCGCTCATATATCCCATATTCATGTTCGTAATCGGCGGCGGCGTGCTCTTCTTCACGATGACCTACGTAATACCCCGCATTTCCAAGATATTCGAGGACAGCGACAAGGCTCTCCCGACGATGACGGTTATACTTATCAGCATAAGCGGCTTTTTCAGCAACCACATACTCCTTCTCCTTATAGTGCTTCCGATACTCTTTTTCGGTGCTTACAGGTTTTACAAGACGGAGCGGGGGAAAACGCTTTTCGACAGGCTGTCGCTGAAGATGCCCATATTCGGAAAGATATCGTCCATGGTCATGATATCCAGGTTCACGAGGACATTGGGGACGCTGCTCGCGAGCGGTATTCCGCTCCTGGACGCGCTTACGATCGGCGAGGCGGTCATGGGGAACAAGGTCTACAGCGACGCCCTCGAAGAGGTCAGGGACAACGTGCGCGAGGGCGCCAGCCTCGCAAAGCCGCTCAGGGACAGCGGCGTGTTCCCGCCGCTCGTCACGCGAATGGTCGCCGTCGGCGAGCAGACCGGCGAAATGGAAGGGATGCTCACGAAGGTCGCGGACATATACGACCAGCAGGTGGAAACCATGGTCTCCACGCTTACCTCTCTTCTCGAACCGGTTATGATAGTCATCATCGGCGCGATCATGGGGTTCATCGTGTTCGCCGTGCTCCTGCCGATATTCAGCCTTACATCGACAATAGGATAAACAGGAGGTAAAGAAGAATGAGAGCACAGGGTGGTTTCACGCTCATAGAAATCATGGTGGTCCTTCTGATCATCGCCGGCCTTGCCTACATCGTGGGCACGAACGTCATAGGGCGTTTCGGCGAGGCGAAGATCGAAGAGACCAAGATCCAGATAAAGAACATCGAGTCCGCGCTCAAGCTGTTTAAGCTCGACAACGGCTTTTATCCGGAGACCCAGCAGGGGCTCATGGCCCTCATACAGCGGCCCACCACGGGCAGGGAGCCTTGCTGCTACTCCAGGAGCGGCTACCTCGAAGGCGACAAGGTGCCTCTCGACGGCTGGAAGAGCGAATTCATATACATTGGCCCCGACCAGACGGGCGACGGGACCTACGAAATCATTTCTCTCGGCGAGGACGCGGTTCAGCAAACAGAGGACGACATATCCAGCCGCGGGATAAGATGAGCTCCCAAAAGGGCTTTACCATGATTGAGCTCCTGGTGGTTACGATACTGGTGAGCGCGCTCGTTTACATAGCAGTGCCGAGGCTCAGGAGCAGCACGGACTTCAACATCAAGAGCGCCTCCAGGAGCCTCACCGGCACGATAAAATATCTCTACAACGAGGCTGCGTTCAAGAAGAACATATACAGGCTCGTTTTCGACGTGGACCGGGACGAATACTGGGTCGAAGTCCTGGTAGATAACGAATACGTCGTATCGGTGGACTACCTCCACCAGAGACGGCGGCTTCCGAGCGGGGTGCATTTTCAAGGCGTGCTTACCGAAAGGAACGCGGCCAGGAGCTCGACGCTCGGGCAGGAGCCGGATTACATACTCTTCCTGCCCACGGGCTACGTAGAGCCCGCGGCCATACATCTCGAATCGGAAAACGGGGACAATTTCACAATCCAGACAAAGCCCTACACAGGCGGCACAAGGGTGTACGACGAATACGTGAACGTCCTCGACGGAGGGCAGTATGTCCCGTCCTACAGGTAAAACAGTCGCGCGCGGCGGGCGTGGGAGCCGCGGCTTCACGCTTCTCGAAGTCATTATAGCCGTGGCGATAATAGGCTCGTCGCTCGCCATACTTCTCGGTGCGGTAAACAAGAACCTCCTGATGGCTTCCCAGTCGAAGAACATCACGATAGCCTCGTTTCTCGCACAGAAAAAGCTCGGCGAAATAGAGCTCATAGGGCTTCCCGACATAGGCAACCAGCAAGGGGTCTTCGAAGAGGCGCCGGATTTCAGCTGGTACCTGTCCGTACAGCCCTACAACATCGAGCAGCTCGGGGCCGACATAAGAATAGTGATACTCACCATAACCTGGGACGAAGGGAACAAGGAGTTTACGGTTGGAACGGCAATGTCGGACTACAAATAAGGGTTTTACCCTTATGGAAGTCCTCCTGGCCATATTCATAGGGTCGATAGTGCTTACGGCGCTCTACGCCTCTTTCTTCCAGATAATAAAGGCGAAGGAGAGGATAGAAGAGGAGCTCGACCTCTACCACGAAGCGAGAGTGGTAATGGCCAAGGTAACGAAGGACCTGGCCATGGCCTATCCGCGGGGGCTCGTGAACTCCGAAAGTACGAATATAACGCTGCCATATTTTTACGGCGTCCAGGACGGGAATTTCAGCAGGCTTATCTTCACTGCCCTTTCGAGAAGCCCCGCTTACGGCACGAGGGAATCCGACCAGACCGAGATAAGCTACTATCTCCTCCCGGTGCCGGACTCGGATCTATTCGCGCTCATGAGGCGCGACAATCCGACTATAGAAAACGAGGAGGGAGGAACGCAGTTCCCCCTGTCCGAGCGCGTGGTCGGTTTCCGTTTGACTTACTTTGCCGGCCCGAACGAGCTCGGGGAGATTCCCGAGCCGACGCTCGAATGGAACTCCAACGAAATGCTGTCGCTGCCGAGGGCGGTGAACGTCGAGGTAGTGATGAGAGACCCCAGGGGCGAGAACGTGGAATTCAGCTCCATGATAACCTTACCGATAGTCGATTGACGGGAACATGCGAAAGGAAAGAACGGCTTTGAAAAACGACGTCGATATAAACCGCGGAAAGAGCGGGGCTATTCCGCCCGGAAGGGACCCTGAAAAAGGCATAGTCCTCGTTATAGTCATAATAGTGATCGCCATACTCATGATACTTGTCACGGACCTCATCTACTTCACGCAGATAGACTCCGAAATCTCCATGAACACGAGGGACGAGGTCAAGGCGCGCTACATCGCCAAGTCCGGCGTCCAGGTCGCCGCCGGGGCTTTCAGCGCAAGGGCCCTCGAAGAGCTCTCCGCGATGATGGGCTCGGTGGGGGGCAGCGCCGGAAACGACGACGGGTTCTGGGCCCTCAGCGTACCCTACTTTCCCGTGGGCCAGGGGAGCGTCTCCATCACGATAACGGACGAGCGCTCGAAGATTAACCTGAACTCCCTCGTAAGCTCCGACTCCAACATAGTGGACCAGCAGGTGCTTGCCGAGCTCAGGGAGCTCTTCAGGCTTCTCGGAGTGGATACCGGCAAGTCCGAAAGGTTCCTTTCGAGCCTCGTTAACTGGCTCGACGTGCCAAGGGAAGGGACCGTAAACGACCAGGACTCCGCCGGGGCGAACGCGGAATTCTACGCCGGGCTCCAGCCCGCATACAGGATAAAGGACGGCCCTCTCGACACCGTCGAGGAAATCCGGATGGTGGACGGTATGGACGACGAGTTTTATAACGCCATAAAGGATTACGTCACCGTCTACCCGCTCGACAAGAAGATTAACTTCAGCACCGCGCCCCGGGTCGTAATGATAGCCGCGCTCAAGGCCGCCACCGTGCCCGCCATCCCGGGCCAGGGATCGCAGCAGGACCCTATCGACGACAGCACCGCGGAGCAGATAATAGACGAAATAATCGAGGCGCGGAAAAACGACCCGATAGTAGACAGCAAGAAGGTAAGAGAGATAGTCCGCGACGTGGACCCGACGTCACAGATAATCGCCGGGCTCGTTGGCCTCGGGCAGGGAACGGGGGAGAGCGAGGTTTTCACCGTGAGGTCCGAGGGTATACTAGGAGAGGCGAGTCCGACGAGGAGAATCATCGAGGCCGTCATAAAGAAAAAACGACAGGGACGGGAATTCGTGGTAGACATAGTCACATGGAAAGAGCTTTAGAAAAACTTCGCAAGATAAGGGCCGAGTTAAAGGCCCGCTACCTCGAAAGGGACGAGGTCATAGACGGCGCGTTCTGCGCCCTTCTCACCGGGAGCCACCTTCTCCTCGTGGGCCCTCCCGGCACGGCCAAGTCGCAGCTGGCGAACGACGTCTGCCGGAGGATCGATGGGGCGCGCTATTTCCAGTGGCTCCTCACAAAGTTCACGACGCCCGAGGAGCTCTTCGGCGCCGTCAGCCTGAAGGGCCTCGAGAACGACGAGTACAGGAGGGTAACGGCCGGCAAGCTCCCCGAGGCGCACATCGCGTTTCTCGACGAGATATTCAAGGCCAGCTCCTCTATCCTGAACACGCTGCTGACCGTAATGAACGAGCGCGTCTTCTATAACGGGACGGAGAAAACGACCATTCCGCTCATAACGCTCTTCGGCGCGAGCAACGAGCTCCCGTCCGAAGAGGACGAGCTCGAAGCCCTTTACGACAGGTTTTTGCTCCGCTACGTCGTCGATTACATAAAAGAGGATTTCAGGTTCCTCAAGATGCTGAACTCCGGGGACGGAGAAACGGGCGGCCTTACGATTACGTCGTCCGAGCTCGAATCCGCCGCCGCCGGGGCGCGCGAGGTCCCGGTCCCGCCCAACATCCTCAAGCTCATATCCCGCATACGTAAAGAGCTCGCGAAAAAGGGCATGGTCCCTTCCGACAGGAGATACAAGCACTCCGTCTCGCTCCTCAAGGCGAGGGCCTTTCTCGAAGGGAGGAATGCGGTATCCGAGGACGACCTCAGGCTCTTCGAAAACGTCCTCTGGAGAGAGCCCGGCGAAAGGGCCGAGATACAATCCGTCATCCACCAGACCCTCCACGGATACAAGGACAGGCTGAGGGAGCTCCTCATTCAGGCAAAGGAGCTCGAGGCCTATTCCAGGCGCGAGTGGGAAAACGAGGAGATGCTCATAAAGGCCAACATCGAGGCCCAGACCAAGCTCAAGCACATAGGCTCACGGCTGGGCGAGCTCGTCGAGGAATACCGCGAGCGCGGAAAGCCCACAGACGAAATCACGCAGGCGAAGGAAGAGATAGAAAGCATCCAGAAAGAGATACTCAACAGGCTCGTCTCCGAAGAAGACGAGATGGCGTGACGGCTCCTCCGCCTCAGGGCCGTCCTCACGGGTCATCCGCCGACTTTAAGAAGCACCTTCCCTGTACTCTTCCTCGATTCCACGTACGCGTGGGCTTCCGGGGCGTTTTCGAGCGGGAACACCTTCCCGACTACCGGCCTTATATCTTTCTCCAGGACGAATTTTTCGAGCGCTGCGTAGACCTCCGTCATGATCCCCGGCTCCCTGTCGAGGAGGTAGCCGAGATGAGACGACATCACTGCTATGGACCTCTCGGCCATCATCCCCACGTCGGCGCGCGGTATATCCCTCCACGTCCTTAACCACGAAAGCGGGTTCTTCCTGTCGAGGTCGAGGCCCGCGAATCCCGCGACGACCACCCTCCCGAACGGGGCCAATACGTCGAGGCTCCGCCTGTACACCTTCCCGCCCACGACTTCGAGCACGGCGTCCACGCCGCCCGTCACGGCGAGGAGCTCCTTGAAAGAGTCCTCCTTCCGGTAGTTAAAGCACTTTACAGCGCCGAGGGATTCGACGAGCGCGCACTTCTCCGCGCTCCCCGCCATGCCGTAAACCTCCGCCCCGGCCGAGGACGCGAGCTTCACCGCCGCCGTCCCCACCCCGCCGGCGGCGGCCGTGACGAGGAGTTTCTCGCCGGGAGACAGCCTCGCCATCCTGAAGAGGCACATCCACGCCGTCATGTAATTCACTAAAAAGGCCGCGCCTTCTTCCATCGAATACCCCGCCGGTACGGGTACTGCGCTCGCCCCGGGCACGGCGATTTTCCCGGCGTAGCAGCCGTGCTTCGCGCCCGCCATAACCCTCTCCCCGATGCGCGAAGCCGGTGCCCCTTCCCCCACCGCCTCTACGACGCCCGAGCATTCCATTCCGAGTATGTAAGGGCGTTTCGGGGCCCAGCCGTAAAGCCCCTTCCGCGACAGTATCTCGGCGTAGTTTACGCCGGCGAACGAAACGGAGACGAGTACTTCCCCCCTTCCGGGCCGGGGCTCGTTTAGCTCCGTAACGGAAAGCACCTCCGGCCCTCCGGTCTTTCTCAGTACGACGGCTCTCATAATTTCCTCCGAAAAAGAGCGAACGCCGGACATTCGGTGTTTAGGCGTTATAATTACAGATTAAACCATAAAGGCGGTGACGGGATGAAAAAAATATTCGCATTATCGGCGCTTTTTGCGCTCGCGGCTTCCTGCGGGAGTCCCTACGTGATAGGAGCGCTTCAGGACCAGTCGGCGGGACAGATACCGTGCGGCTCGGACCAGATAGAGATCATAGAGCACAAGATCAACCAGGACGGGAGCGCAGAGTGGACCGCTCTCTGTAACGGGTACACGTACGAGTGCAACAGGCTCTCGGGCGATAGCGGCCAGGTCTCCTGCTCCGAGATGGAATCCCAGATGCCTGAATAACGGAACCGTAACCGCCCCGCTTGTGTGCCGTTTTATGCAGAGTGGATTCAGAGGACGTCCGAGTGGAGATTCCTCCTCTCCTTGCTGATCTCCTTTATCTTCTCGCCTGTCTTCCAGTTCCGCTCGTCTTCTTCCGTGACGACCTTGAGCTTCGGGACCGGTATCGGCTTCCCCTCGGCGTCCACGGCGACGAAGACGACGTGCCCCCTGCACGTAAACTCCTTTTCCGGGTTCGCCTTGCTTATCTTGTAAACGTCCACCTTCACTACCATCGACGTGCTCGCGGTATGGATCACCCGGGCCGTTATTTCCATAATGTCGCCGACTTTAATGGGCTGCTTGAAATCGACGGCTTCGATCGACGCCGTCACGGTATCCTCGCCGGCGAACCTCATCGCCGCCATCGCCGCCGTCATGTCCATGAGCTCGAGCACCCTGCCCCCGAATATGGTCCCGTAGTGGTTAGTATGAGTGGGGAAGACGAGCTCCGAGTTCGATACCTCGACGGCCTCTTTTTCGATCTGTCCCTGCATGGAAGCCTCCTTTGGCCCGCGGGCGGGACGCCCGCCGGCTTCGGGATATACTAGACCACGGAGAGGGATTTTCAACCTCCCCGGTTGGCCGTATATTAATACTTCGCACCGGAACGGGTGTACATTTAATCCGACAGACAGACATACGAGGAGGAGGATAATGAATCTCTATTCTTTCAGGAAGGCTATATTACTGTCGGGGTTTACGGCGGCAGCTCTTTTCCTTTTATCATTTACAACGCTCGCGGCCGAGCACGCGAGCACGCGCGACTTCCCCGAGTGCTTCATCGGCACGTTCCTCGTCGAGGAGGGTAACGGGACACAGAGCCTCTGGACGTTCGGCCCCGGTGGAGTGATGTTCATAACCAGCTCGGCCCAGAAAGCGCTCGACTTTACGGACGAGCAGGGCGCATGGAAGAAGACGGGCAGGCGCGAGGCAATCGCGACGACGCTCGACTTTTCGTTCAACGCCGACGGCAGCCTGGCGAATATAGCCAGGGTAAACATCGACGTCACATTCTCCGGGAGGGGCTGCGCCGACATAGGAGGCGCGTTCACGGTCAGCTTCTACGCCCCCGGCGTAGACCCGCTCGATCCCGATTCCGTGCCCGAAAACGTCGTTTCCGACACGTTCACGGGAAGGCGCGTTCAGGCCGGGGAATGACCGGAACGGGCCTCCGCCCTCTATCATAGGGGGATGCCGTACACGATAAAATGCCTGTCGCTCACGAGCTCCGTTTGCAGGTGCGAGAGACCCGACGATTCGAGCTGCGCCCTCACCTCCCCCGCGTCGAACGCGGCCAGGAGCGAGTTATAAAAATCCCTCTGGAGGACTTCGGGCTCGGTCGAAGCATAAAGCTCCGTGAGCCTCCTCGCCTCTCGCTCGCTTTCCGGGCGGTGGAGGTCCATGACGAAGAGGAAAGTCCCCGGCGAGGAGAATCGCTTCGCCGCGTCCCAGAAAACGGCGGGGTCGGGGAGGTGGTGAAGGAGGCTGTTGCTTACTACGAGCCCGTATTCACCCCCGGGCTCGAAATCCCCTATCATGCTCCGGATGAATCTCACTCTGCCCGAAAGCCCGGGCTTTCGTTCGAGAAGCCCCGAGGCGAATTTCAGCATCTCGGCCGAGCCGTCCACGGCATCGACCGGCGCATCCGGAAAGGCGGCGGCTATTCTGAACGTGATGTCGCCCGCCCCGCATCCGAGGTCGAGCACCCTCACGACATCCTTACCCTCCGGCATGCATTCGAGGAGGAGATTCACGAAATGCGAATGCGGCTCCTCGAAATCCGCGTTCCCGTATGCGGCCACCTGCTCCGCTCCGGTCATGAGCTCCGGCTCCGGCCTTCTCTTCATGTCACACCCCTCATGTCACACCCCGCCGAAAATAATCTAACCGGGCTTTTCTTTTTTTAAATCCCGATACATTATTAAGTCCTAAAAACGAGGCGGTGCATATGAAAGAAGAAAAACAATCGAAAGCGGTCGAGCTCATGCATATAGGCTTCGGCGTCTCCATAGACGCGTCGGAATACGAAGGCGGCATGGACGAGATAATAGAGACGGCGAGGATGTTCAGCTCTACGGTCGTCCTCCGGAACGTCCCCGATTCCATGCTCACGGACAAGTTCTTAAAGAAGCTGAAACCCCACTCGCACAAGATAATAATCGAGGTCTGAGGGGGAATATTTCATTTCGCCGGGGCCGGCAGAAGGTCGCAGAAATAAAACCTGCCGTCCCTCTTTACGACCTCGCCCCTTTCGAACTCCACACTCCGGCCGAATATCGGCCCGTCGTAGACGAACGTGTGGAATTCGCCGTTCTCCCCACAGGGATCGACGTCGTCCGGGAGGTCGGTGAGAAAGTCACGGTCATACTCCCTTCCGGCAAACTCCCCGCCGAGCGCCTCGCCGTCCACGCACACGACGACGGCTCTCCATCCCGATTCGATAAATTCCCGCGCGAGCTTTCCCGTATCCATTCCCCACAGCGGAAATTCACATTCGAATTCGAGCCTCCGCAAATGCCGCTCCCGGTATTCCCTCACGTCCCGGAGGAAGATATCGCCGTAAACGACCGTCGGTATAGCGCCCCTGTACCGGAGGAGAACGCCTTCGAGCGCGGCCTCGTACGCCTCGTTAGACGCCGCCCGGGGTATAACTATCTCTTCCAGCGGAATCCCGAGCGCCCGCGCCTGCCCCTGGAGGAGCACGGTCCTCACCCCGTGCATGCTGATCCTCCCGTACCCGGCAGTAACGGTCGTCACGAGCGCGGCCACGTCGAGCCTTCCTTCGGCGAGCACCCCGGCGAGCGCGGCTGCGCAGTCCTTGCCCCCGCTCCACGATAAAAGCGCCTTGGTTTTCATGTGTCCGGCCCGTCATGATTATATCAGAATATCCTGTGGCCCGGGCCCTCAAAATATGTTAATTTTTGAACTCTAAGCCGACTTCGGGGGGTATAAGCCATGAGATGGAGAATGGGCCGCAGGAGCACCAACGTCGAGGACAGGAGGGGCGTCAGGCTCGGGGGCCGGAAAGCCGCCGGCGGGGGGCTCGGATTGATCGTTATCCTCGTTATCGCCGTCCTTCTGGGCGCCGACCCGGTAAAGCTCCTGAGTGACATATCGTCGACGGGGGTGGACCAGTCTTCTTACTACGAGCAGCAGCCCGTGTCCGAGCAGGACCAGGAGCTCGCCGACTTCGTGTCGGTAGTCCTGGCCGACACTGAGGACACCTGGACGGAGATCTTCACACAGTATAACGGTACATACCGCGAGCCGACTCTGGTCCTTTTTTCAGGCGCCGTGGAATCGGCCTGCGGCTATGCGCAGTCGGCCGTCGGCCCCTTCTACTGCCCGGGGGACCAGAAGGTCTACATCGACCTCACTTTCTACAGGGACCTCAAGAACAGGTACGACGCGCCCGGCGACTTCGCACAGGCCTACGTCATAGCACACGAGGTCGGCCACCACGTGCAGAACCTCCTCGGCATTTCGGACCAGGTCTACAAGGCGCAGCAAAGGTCCAGCCAAACCGAAGCGAACAGGCTCTCCGTCATGCAGGAGCTCCAGGCCGACTGCTTCGCCGGCGTATGGGCGCACAACGCCCACAAGACGCGACAGATATTAGAAGAGGGTGATATCGAAGAGGGCCTCAACGCCGCGAGCAGCATAGGCGACGACAGGCTCCAGAAGCAGTCCCAGGGCCACGTCACCCCGGACTCGTTCACGCACGGCAGCTCCGCACAGCGCGTAAGGTGGTTCAAGAAGGGGCTCGACACGGGAGACATCGAGGCCTGTAACACGTTCGAAGCCAGGTCGCTCTAGCGCGGGCCCCGGCCGCCGCGGCCCTTTCAGGCTTCGTCATGGTCCGGGTCGGTCCTGTGCCCTTCCGAAACGTCTATGACCCCTGCCCCGACGCAGTCCCCCCAGACGTTAACCGTCGTCCTGAACCTGTCGAGGAGCCAGTCCACCGCGAGAAGGAGGCCGACGCCTTCGAGCGGCAGCCCTACGGCCTTGAGCACGAGCACCATCGTCACGAGCCCCGCCTCGGGTATCCCGGCCGCCCCCGTAGCGGCCAGCGTGGAGGTGAAGAATATTACCACCATCTCGTACATTCCCAGCTCTATGCCGAAGCTCTGCGCGATGAATATGGCCGCCACGGCCTCGTAAAGTGCGGTGCCGTCCATGTTTATCGTCGCCCCCATGGGAACGACGAACCGCCCCACCCTGGGACTTACCTTTGCCTCCTCGACGACGGCCTCCATAGTGAGCGGGAGAGTCGCCGAAGAGGACGCAGTCGAAAACGCCGTGAGAAGGGCCTTGCTCATTTTCGACGCGAACTCGAAAGGATTCTTCTTCGTGAAGAGATAGTATATAAGCGGCAGCACGACCACCCCGTGCAGGAACAGCCCGAACACGACGCAGAAAACGTACTTCCCGAGCTCCATCGCAAGGTGATAGACCTGGTCCCCGCCGCCGGCCCGCCCTATCCGCTCGGCGATCAGGCTGAATATGCCTATGGGAGTGAAAATCATGATCCAGTGGACGATCTTCATTATTGCCCTGTCGAGGAGCGTGAATATATCGACGAGGAGCTTCTTGTCCTTCCCGAGGCTCGAGAACGCCGCGCCGAAAAGCACGGATGCTATAATCAGCGGCAGAATATCGAAGTCGGCCGCCGAGCTGAAGAGATTGGGCGAGATGAATTCCTCGATAATTATATCGACGATCCCCATCCCTTCCTTCGACTTCACGATCTCCGGCACCTCCCCGGACATGACTGCCGTTCCGGAGCCCGGATGAACCACATTCACCAGTAATATTCCTATGATCACCGCGATGCCGGTAGTAGCCGCGAAATACGCGAGCGTCTTCAGCCCCAGCCTCCCGAGATTCCCGATGCTCATTATGCTGAGGGTTATGGATACGATGATAAGCGGTATAACTATCATCTTGAGCGCGTTCAGGAACATCGTCCCCAAAAAGCCCAGGCTGACCCCGACCTCGGGAAGAAACGAGCCGACGATCCCGCCCAAAATGACCCCGGCGATAATTCCCGCGAGCAGATGGTTCTCTTTAAAGAGCCTCTTCATGAATAACCCCCTTCGGAAAAAGGATCCCTCGCCGGGATCCGGCGGATTAAGAGATGTCTCAGACGGCGGACATAAACGAACGCTGTCTTATTTTTACTGCAAAAAGCATTTTTTGAAAACCCGGGTACTAAAAAGAATCTCGGCGGGCGCTGATCCGAACCGGCGGAAAACGCTATTCCGCGCGGCTCGACCGTGGCTGCGGGATGTTTACGAGACATTCTCCTCCACGCGCCCTGCGCCGTTAACGCGCACGTTTTTATCGCCGCTGCGATTGCAGTTGCCTTTATCGTCTATCCCCGGATATAATTGAATATCCGATAAATTTCGCGCTGTTCCATAACAATACTTCTGGTCCATGGAGGCAAGAATTCATGAAGAGACAAAAGCTGATTCTTTTACTGCTCATCGCGGCCTCGCCGCTCATACTCACGGGGTGCCTCGCGGCCGCGGCCGTGGGAGGCGCGGCGGTGGCCGGGGCGGGAACGGTCGCCTACATTAAAGGCGAGCTCAAGGCCACCGAAGAAGCTTCCGTGGAGAAGGCGTGGAGGGCCACCGAGGGCGCCATCGACGAGCTTCAGTTCCTCGTCATAAACAAGATACACGACGCCGTCTCGGGCGAGCTCGAAGCCAAAACGGCCGACAACAAGACGGTCAAGATAAGCCTCAAGAGGGTCAGTAACAACCTGACCGAAATCACGATCAGGGTGGGGACCTTCGGCGACGAAACGCTATCGCGCTACATCCTGAGCAAGATAGAAGCCAGGCTCTAAACGACAACAGGGGGGCGCCCGTCGAGGGCGCCTCCTCGAACATTCCGCCCCCGCTCGCTGCTCTGCGTGCGCGAGTCGGAAAACCCGGGTAATATCCCCGAATGATCTCCCAGGAAAAAGCCCGCGAAATAGCCCTCGAATGGATCGAGGCATGGAACAGCCACGACATCGATTCCATAATGTCCCACTACTCGGACGTCGTCGAGCTCACGTCTCCCAACGTCGTAAAACTGCTCGGAGACGAATCGGGAGTAGTAACCGGCAAGGATGCGCTGAGGGCCTATTTCGAGAAGGGCCTCGCGGCATTTCCCGACCTCAGGTTCGAGCTGATAGGGATCTTCACCGGCGTAAACAGCATCGTTCTCCACTACACGAGGGCGAACGGGCACCCGGGTGCGGAGCTGATGATACTCGACGGCAAAGACAAGGTCGAGAAGGTCATAGCCAACTACGACTATTCGGATTAAGACGAGGCGGCGCGCCGCCGATAAATCTCAGAAAGAAGACCCCGGCTCCTTCAGGAATTCAATTTCTCCGGGCGTGGATGCCCTCCCGAGGACCCCGTTCCTGTGGGGGTACCTGCCGAACCTCTTCACGATCTCGTAATGCCTTTCTGCGTAGTCCCTGTTACTTGAAAGCATCTCGGCGATGTCCGGAACATGGGCGAATTCGTCTTCGAGCCCGCGGAACAGTTCGAGAGACCTCTCCTGCATCGCCATGTCCTCCGAATGCATGAACGGCATGTAGAAGAAGACCCTCATCACCGGATGAAGCCCCCTGTCGAACCCTTTCGAGATGCCCCTGACCGCCGTTTCCAGCGCGAGCGCGTCCTGTGCGAAGGCGCGCGGGTCGTCCCTGTGCACGTTCCGCGAGAACTGGTCGAGGACGATGATAAGGGCGAGCGTCCCGCGCGGGGTTTCCTCCCAGCGGGCAAGCCCGCCCGCGGACGCTTCTTCGAGGTCGCGCCCGAAATTTCCCCTGATGTAATCGTCCGTTTCCCGGTCTTTCCCCCACCACCTCGCGATAACTTCGTCCGTCGGCGCTTCACCATCCTTCAAATCCCCGAACCAGTATTCGAGCACCGCATTTTGCCTTGCTGCATCCGCATTTTTCGTTTTATCCATGCCGCATAGTATATCGAATTCTCACGGTTTTACTGATCCGGGCCGATCGGTTCCTCCGCTTTTTCAGGATTTTCGGGCCGGTTCTTGTAAACGAAACCCGGAAATGTTAATATGAAATCCACGCTTTATTTCCAGCCTGCGGTTTCTCTGAAAAACAGCCCGGAATCACCCCGAAAGCGGCCTCCAAAGGCTTGAAAACGCGCTTTAAAATTGCGGCAGAACCCCTTGGCCGCCATAAATTTTTGTGCGAAAAAATTTTTTGCCTCAGGTTAACCTTTCGTATTTATTCGATTTTGACGCTTTCGTGTATACTCTATCGGAAATACAGCCTTGACACCCACAAGATATTGTGGTGTAATCGAATCATAGTACAAGATATAATACAAACGCGGGATCAGCACGGGATCAGCAGCAGTAAAATTAAAAGGAGGATGTTATTAATGGCTTCTGATAAATTCAGCCCCACAGAGACCAACGGAAACGGCCACAGCTCAACTCCCCTCGAACAGGGCATACAGGAAGAAGACATCCTCACTCAAAAGGCTGACGAAGCCGAAGAGCAGGTCCCGTTTAAAGAAGGAATCATGGACTTACCCGAAAAAACAGTGGACGCCTTCGGCGGCGACGAGCTCCGCGCAAGGGTTTTTTACGAAAAATACGCCCTCCGCGACAAAAACGGCAAAATAGTAGAGCACACCCCCGAAGACATGTGGCGAAGGGTCGCGAGGGAAATAGCTGCCCCCGAAAAATCCAAAGAGCTCAAAAAGGAATGGGAAGACAACTTCTTCTGGCTCCTTTCCAGCTTCAAATTCATCCCCGGCGGGAGGATTCTCTTCGGTGCCGGGCAGAACAGGCGCGCGACGCTTCTTAACTGCTACTACATGCCCATAAAAGAGGATTCCATCGAGGGCATCTTCGAATGGTGTAAGGAAGCGGCGCGTACGTACTCCTTCGGCGGCGGCGTCGGGACGGACATCTCCATCCTCCGGCCCAAGGGCTCTCCCGTAAACAATTCGGCTATTTATTCCACCGGCGCGGTTTCGTTCATGGACCTCCTTTCCACGACCACGGGCACCATAGGCCAGGCGGGAAGGCGCGGCGCGCTCATGATCACGATTAACGTCGACCATCCCGACATACTCGAATTCATAGACGTAAAGAACGACGACGAAAGGTCCAAGGTCAAATTCGCCAACATCTCCATCAAGATTTCAGACGCCTTCATGGAGGCCGTCGAGCAGGACACCGACTTCGACCTCACCTTCGAGAACGAAAAGGTAAAATACGTAAAAACCGTACGCGCACGCGACATCTGGGAAAAGCTCGTGAAGTCCGCCTGGGCGTCGGCCGAGCCGGGCGTTATCTTCTGGGACGCCGTCAAAAGATACTCCCCCACCGAATACGGCGGCATGGAGGTAAACGGCGTAAACCCCTGCAGCGAGCAGGCCCTCGAGGACTACGGCAACTGCTGCCTCGGCAACATTAACCTCTCCCCGTTCGTAAAGGATGCGTTCACCGAGGACGCAGCCATAGACTGGGAGAAGCTCGAAAAGGCATTCAAGTACTCCGTCCGATTCCTCGACAACGTGCTCGACTATAACATGCACAAGCACCCGCTTGGATTCCAGACCAAGGCCTCCACGCTTTCGAGGCGTATAGGCGTCGGCTTCACCGGGTTCGGCGACATGCTGGCAAAGCTCAACATCAAGTACGACACGCCCGAGGGGGTCGAATTCGCCGACAAGATGTTCGAGCACATCAAGAACACCGTGTACGAGGCCAGCTCCGACCTCGCTACGGAAAAGGGCACCTTCCCGGCTTACGACCGCGACACGCACATTAACCTGCCCTTCGTAAAGTCCGTAGACGAGAGGGTCCAGGCCAAGATAAAAAAACAGGGCCTCAGGAACGCCTGCATACTGACCGTCCCCCCCGTGGGGAGCGGCTCCGTCCTCGCGGGCACGACGAGCGGCGTCGAGCCGATGTTCGCCCTCTCCTATTTCAGGCGCTCGAAATCCCTATCCAAGGGCGAATTCAAGGTATATCATCCGCTCGTCGGCGAATACCTCGAGAAATTCGGCATCGTGGATGAAAAAGAGCTGCCCGACACGTTCGTGACCTCGCATCAGATCAAGCCCGAGATGAGGGTCCGGATGCAGGCCGCTATACAGAAGCACATAGACTCGTGCATTTCCAGCACTGTGAACCTTCCCGAGAACATCACGCTCGACGAGGTGGAGAAGGTCTACTTCCTCGCGTGGAAGCTCGGCTGCAAGGGCATCACCGTCTACAGGGAAGGCTCGAGAGAGGGCATTCTGGTCACCGAAGACCAGGCCAACGCCCAGCAGAAATCCAAAGACGAAAAAAAGCTTCCGACCCAGACCCAGGACGAGGGGATGAAAAAAACCCATCACCCCAACCCCATCTCATCCCCTCGTCCAACCCAAATGCCTGAGATAAAGCCCATAAAGAGGCCCCCATACCTCGAAGGCTTTACCGAGGTCATTAAAACGGGCTACGGGAATCTGTACGTCACGATAAACACATACGACGGGAGGCCGTTCGAGGTATTCGTTCAGATAGGCAAATCCGGCTACTCCACTATGGCCGACGCCGAGGCGACGGGCAGACTCGTCTCTCTCGCGCTCCGCTCCGGCATAAGCGTAAAGGATGTCGTCGAGCAGCTCGAAGGGATAGGAGGCTCCTCGCCCGTATTCTCCGAGGGCAAGCTCGTCATGTCCATTCCGGACGCCATAGCCACGGTGCTGAAGAAGCACTTCGTCTCCGCGCCCGCTCCCTCAAGCGGCGGCTACGCCGAAACCGCGGGCCTGAGGAAAGTCACCGACCTCAACCTCGAGCGCTGCCCCGACTGCGGCGACCGCGCCCTCGCCTTCGAGGCGGGGTGCATGACGTGCAGGACCTGCGGGTTCTCCAAATGCGACTAAACCGGCGGCCCGGAAACAATAAACCATGAACAGAAAAGCCCGTCCTCCGAAGGAGGTTGGGCTTTTTATTTTTATTGGCTATTTTAATATTAAATCCTTCTTAAACGAGGTTCGGACAGAGCATGGCGAGCGAACAAAAGGGAAGCATACTGGCGGGACTCTTCTGGATGGTAATTATCTCGATTCTCCTCTTCTGGGTGCCGACCGTGGGGCCCCTCATCGCGGGCATAGTCGGCGGGAAGAAATCGGGCGGCGTCGGTAACGCTCTCATTGCAGCGCTCCTCCCGGCCATACTCCTGGGCGTATTTCTCTTCTTCTTCGCCTCGGTCCTCACAGGCGCGCCGCTCATCGGCATGGTAGCGGGCGCGGGCGCGTTCGTCCTCGTCGCGGTGAACGTCATCCCCCTTCTCATAGGCGCGTTCATAGGCGGAATACTGAACTAGACTGGCGCATCGAGGCTTCCCACTGGAAGGCAGAAACCTTCGGCGGAAAGTATTTTCGACCGCCGCTTATTAGTATCGGAGTGAAGTGAAAATCCGGGAGCCGGCCGGCTTCTCCGTCGGGAATTGTTTTAACCGGACCGGTCGGAAATCACCGGCAACAGGATCACGAATCCCGAGACCGGCAGCGATGCGGCCGGGCGCCCGCCCGGCACGAAGGCCCCTTATCTGAGAAAGCTTTCGAGGTGGTCTTTTATTTCGGAGCTCGCGAGCTTGCCGAGGGCAGCCTTTTCTATCTGCCTTATCCTCTCGCGGGTAAGGTTGAACTTCCGTCCTATCTCGTCGAGTGTGTAGGTGCTGTGCTGGTCTATCCCGAACCGGAGCCTGAGTATCTCTTCCTCTCTCGGATTGAGCATGGTAAGAGCCTGCCTCAGCTTGTCGGTGAGGTCCGATTTGGCTACGAGTGAATCCGGAATTACGGTGTCGTTGTCCGCTATGGAATCGAGGAGGGTGGTTTTTTCGCCGTCGAGTATGGGGGTGTCGAGGCTTATCGCGTCCTTCGTGGACCTTAAAATCCGTTTCACCACCTCGACCGTTATGCCCGATTTACGCGCTATCTCCTTCGGCGTGGGCTTCCTTCCGAGCTTCTTGGCCAGAAGTGAATTCACCTTGTACACACGGTTGGCCTGCTCCAGTAAATACACGGGCACTTTGATCGTCCTCGTCTGCCCCTGGAGGGCGCGTAAAATGGCCTGGTGAATCCACCACGACGCATACGTCGAGAATTTAAATCCCTTCCTGTGGTCGAACCTTTCGACGGCCCTCATGAGGCCCATGTTTCCTTCCTGGATGAGGTCGGATAACGGGAGACCCCTTCCCATGTATTTCCTGGATATAGTGATTACGAGCCTCAAATTCGCCTTCACGAACCTCTGTTTGTACCTTTTCGCGTTTTCGGAATAAACCCTCACGAACGCGCTAAGGCTCTTTATCCTCTTTTCTATGTCCGCCGCCTTGGCCGCGCTCCTGACGCCAAGCCGTCCCTTCGGCATGCGCACCTTGAGATTCCCGAGGCTGAGCCTCTCGACGAGCTGTTCGAGCTCGCGGCTTCGCGCCTCGCATTTTTTAATCTTGGCGGATATTTCGACCTCTTCCTGGGCCGTGAAAAGAGGCTCAACCGACATATCCTTGAAATATACGTATAGAAGTCTAAGCTGCTCGTCGGGGGTCTCGTCCGACTCCTTCTGCCGCCTGCGTCCGGCCGCGTAGCCATTCTCGTGGCCGTCCCCGTTTTCGTACCCTTCCTTGAATTTGAGGGATGTTATTTCGTCGTCTTCACGGCCGAATTCACCATATTCACCCACAGACACACTTTCATCGAACTCGTTATACTTTGTCTCCATTATTTCTTCCTTGGCAAGAGGTTTATGCGGCCCCGGGATACGAGCGCCGATTACTCATCGTCGCAGGTATCCGGTAATCCTGCGGGACTCTCGGAGAGGGAGAACTACACTACCCCCTGAAAAACAGAACAAGTCGAGCAGAGCGTTATGGTTATACAATCCTCTTCCGCTAACAGCTTGATATAACTTATTAAATTCAGTCAGCCCGCAGATTCTCCAACATTTGTCCCGGCTGACAAAAATTGTACGGCCTTCCGGTTACCGCCAATTCTATCAAATTCCAAAAATTAATTCAACCTATTTTGACGAAGCGTAGTTCGAAGCCGCCTGCTCCCAGTTTACTACGTTCCACCATGCGGAGATATAATCGGGGCGCCTGTTCTGATAGTTGAGGTAATAGGCGTGCTCCCACACGTCCAGCCCGAGTACAGGCTTAAGCCCCTCCGAGATCGGATTGTCCTGGTTAGGCGTCGAGGTGATGGCGAGATTCCCATCCTTGCCCACGACGAGCCACGCCCAACCGCTTCCGAATCTTCCGGCCGCGGCCTTGGCGAACTCCGCCTTAAAGGCGTCGAGGCTCCCAAAGGCCTTGTCTATGGCCGCCGCGAGATCGCCCGAGGGGCTCCCGCCCGCGTTCGGGGCCATAAGCGGCCAGAAAAGGCTGTGGTTCAAATGCCCGCCGCCGTTGTTCCTGACGGCTGTCCTTATGTCCTCGGGCACCGCGTCGAGGTTGGCGACGAGCTCTTCGACGCTCTTTCCGCCGAGCTCGGGATGCTTCTCGATCGCGGCGTTAAGGTTGTTTACGTAGGTCTGATGATGCTTGTTATAATGGATATCCATTGTCCTCGCGTCTATGTGAGGCTCGAGCGCATCGTATGCATATGGAAGTTTAGGTACTTCGAACGGCATGGTTTCTCCCTCCCGGAAATTGGTTTTTGTTTTCAAGTGGAGAACCGGTATTTCAGGCGCTTCACTTTGAAAGAGTCAGTTTAACAAATGAAAAATTCGGTCTCATAAATTTCTAATTCCGAGTGTATCTTAAACTTATTTATCTTACCTTAAATTACGGCCGGGTCAACGTTTTTTACGGCCCGGGCCCCTCCCGCCTTTAATAAAACGCAGGTTCCGTTATATTAAACGAAGGGTACACGGGCCGGGGTGCAATTGACACATAAACTGTCATCTGGTAATTTTTACCATGTAATAATCAGCATATCCCGGATACACGATATCCATATTACAAGACAGGAAAATGCAGGTTACGAAAAGTCTCGATTACGCAGTCAGGTCTTTGACCTTCATGGGACACGCGCCGGTGACGAAGCATAGCATGCGGGAGATTTCGGAGAGGCAGTACATACCTCTTAACTACCTCGCCAAGATCATGCGGAGGCTGGTGAAGAAGGGGCTCGTAAGATCGAGCGTGGGCCCCGACGGCGGCTACACCCTCCGGAAGTCCCCGAGCGAAATCAGCCTCAGGGATATATACGAGGCCATAGAGGGCGAAATAAGAATGGTCGACTGCATGGAAAAGGATTCTGTATGCCGCCTCTACGAATCGTGCCCGCAGCTCCCGGTCTGGGACAGGGTGCAGGTATCCATGATAAAGCTGCTTGAGGAAACCACGCTGGAAGATATCCTCAAGGGCGAAGGGACGGCAAAAATTAACTAGGGGAGTGATTTTATGAGCATTGACCTCGAAAAGCTTGCGGAGCAGGAATACAAGTACGGATTCTTCACGAACGTCGAGCAGGAAATAGCGCCCAGGGGGCTCAACGAAGATATAATCCGCCTGATTTCGAGCAAAAAGGAAGAGCCCGAATGGCTTCTCGAATGGAGGCTCGAGGCTTATAAGCACTGGCTCACCATGAAGGAGCCGCGCTGGGCCAACGTTAAATTTTCCCCCATCGACTATCAGAACATAAGCTACTATGCGGCTCCCAAGAAAAAGGAGGGGCCCAAGAGCCTCGACGAGATAGACCCCGAGATCAAGGCCGCCTACGACAAGCTCGGCATCCCGCTCGACGAGCAGAAGATGCTGGCAGGCGTGGCTGTGGACGCCGTTTTCGACAGCGTATCCGTCATAACGACGTTTAAGGAAAAGCTCGCCGAGGCGGGCGTCATATTCTGCTCCATATCCGAGGCCGTAAGGGAGCACCCCGAGCTCGTGAAGAAATACCTCGGCTTCGTCGTTCCGCGTAACGACAACTTCTACGCCGCGCTCAACTCGGCCGTATTCACGGACGGCTCTTTCGTCTACGTACCGAAGGGCGTCCGCTGCCCGATGGAGCTTTCGACGTACTTCAGGATCAACGCCGAGAACACGGGGCAGTTCGAAAGGACGCTCATCATCGCCGAGGCCGGGAGCTACGTCAGCTATCTCGAAGGATGCACGGCCCCCAAGAGGGACGAGAACCAGCTCCACGCGGCCGTAGTCGAGCTGATAGCGCACGACGACGCGACCATAAAATACTCAACCATACAGAACTGGTATCCCGGGAACGCCCAGGGCGAAGGCGGGATTTATAACTTCGTCACCAAGAGAGGAAGATGCGTCGGCCGCGGGTCTCACATCTCCTGGACCCAGGTCGAAACCGGCTCCGCGATAACGTGGAAGTACCCGAGCTGCATATTAGAGGGCGACAACTCCGTCGGCGAGTTCTACTCCGTCGCGCTTACGAACAAGCGCCAGCAGGCCGATACCGGGACCAAAATGGTGCACATAGGAAAAAATACGAAGAGCACGATAATATCCAAGGGAATATCGGCCGGCCACGGGCAGAACACGTACAGGGGGCTCGTCAACATCGGCAAGGACGCCTCGGGCGCACGTAATTACACGCAGTGCGACTCGATGCTCATAGGTGACAAGTGCGGCGCGCACACGTTCCCGTATATAGAAGTAAAGAATTCAACGGCGCAGATGGAGCACGAGGCCTCGACGTCCAAGATAGGCGAGGACCAGATCTTCTACTGCCAGCAGCGGGGTCTCTCGGCCGAGGACGCGGTCTCGCTGATTGTAAACGGCTTCTGTAAGGAGGTCTTCCGCGAGCTCCCGTTCGAGTTCGCGGTGGAGGCCGAAAAGCTCCTGAGCATAAGCCTCGAGGGCAGCGTCGGGTAGGGGTCGCTTCCTCTTATTTTAAAATACTTTCGTAAAGAACAGCTAAGGAGAAAGACATGCTGGAAATAAAGAATCTGCATGTGAAAGTGGGAGACCAGGAAATACTCAAGGGTCTCGACCTCACGATAAACACCGGTGAAGTGCACTCCATCATGGGCCCGAACGGCTCCGGGAAAAGCACTCTCGCGCAGGTATTGGCGGGACGGGAGTCATACGAAGTCACCGAAGGAGAGATACTCTTCGAGGGCAAGGACCTCCTCGAGCTCGCCCCCGAGGAAAGGGCCGGAGAGGGAATATTCCTCGCGTTCCAGTACCCGGTCGAAATACCGGGAGTGGCCAACACCTACCTTCTTCGCGAGGCGCTCAACGCCGTACGCAAGTACAGGGGCGAGGAGCCGCTCAAGCACGTCGAATTCGGAAAGCTCGCCAGGGAAAAGATGGAGAAGATGGGCATGCCCGACAGCCTCCTCAAGCGCTCGGTGAACGAAGGGTTCTCCGGCGGCGAAAAGAAACGGAACGAAATATTCCAGATGCAGATTCTGGAACCTAAACTAGCTATACTCGACGAGACGGATTCCGGGCTCGACATCGACGCCCTCAAGATCGTCTCCGACGGCGTTAACGCCCTAAGAAGCCCCGAAAGATCGTTCCTCGTCATAACGCACTACCAGAGGCTCCTGAACTATATCGTGCCCGACTTCGTCCACGTCCTCGTGGGCGGCCGCATCGTCAAATCGGGCGGAAAGGAGCTCGCCCTCGAGCTCGAAGACAGGGGCTATAGCTGGGTCGAGGAAGAAGCCCGGCAGGCCGTCAACAACTAGGGAGAAGGCACTTTCATGGACATCACTTTAAACACAAACGGCGGCTACCGGGAAGGGTACGAGGAATTCAAAAAAGACGCGACGGGTAAGGGCCTCGCGTGGCTCGAAGCCATACGCGAAGAGGGCATAGCCCGGTTCTCCGAGCTCGGCTTCCCGACGCCGGCGGACGAAGACTGGCGCTTCACCAACGTAGCGCCCATAGCCAGGACGCCGTTCAGCATAATACGTAACGGGCACGAAAAGCTTTCGCCCCGCGCGCTAAAGCCCTACGAGTTCCCGGGGCTCGAAACGATAGACCTCGTCTTCGTTGACGGGGCGTATTCCGAGGAGCTGTCGAAGACAGGCACACTGCCCGGGGGGGTAAGGGTGGAGAACCTCGCCCGCGCCCTCGAAACGGACGAGGATCTCGTAAAGAAGCACCTCTCGGCCTACGCCGATTTTACCGACGAGGCTTTCACGGCGCTCAACGCCGCCTTCATGGAAGACGGCGGCTTCGTATACGTGCCCCGGGGCGTCAGGCTGGAGAAGCCCGTACACCTCCTCTTCGTCACCACGAAGCGGGACAAGGCGACGATAGAAAACCCCAGGAACCTGATAATAGTCGAAGACAACGGGGGCGCCGAGGTCGTCGAGCAGTACGTCTCCCTCGACGAGAGCGTATACTTTTCCAACGTCGTAACGGAGCTCGTCGCCGGCGAGAACAGCTCCGTCGGACACTACCTCATCGAAATGGAGAGCAGGAAGGCTTTTAACGTCTCGACCCTCCGGGCCGAGCAGAAGAGGAGCTCCAACATAAGGTCACATTCAGTCCTCCTCGGCGGCGCGCTCGTAAGGAACAACGTCCACCCCGTCCTCGGCGGCGAGGGGTGCGACTCGCTCATAAACGGCCTCTACATGTCCACGGGACGCCAGCACATGGACAACTACATGAAGGTCGAGCACAAGAGCCCGCACTGCGACAGCAGGCAGTTCTATAACGGCGTTCTCGACGGGAGGTCGAGGGGCGTATTCCACGGCCGGATTATTGTGCACAAGGACGCCCAGAAAACGGACGCCAAGCAGACGAACAGGAACCTCCTCCTCTCGGACAACGCCCAGATCGACACGAAGCCCCAGCTCGAAATCTACGCCGACGACGTCAAATGCACGCACGGCGCAACCATCGGGCAGATGGACGAGAACGCGATCTTCTACCTCCGCTCCCGCGGCATACCGCACGAGGCCGCGCGCGACGTCATACTGAGCGCGTTCACGAACGGCACGATAGAGAGCATGCACGTAAAGGAAATAAGGGAATACTGCGAGAATCTCCTCGCCGAATGGTTCACACAGAGAAAGCTCGCCGAAAAAGGCTGAGCCGTAATCGCCGATCACGTTCACACACGGAGCCTGAAGGAAGTGTCCGAGTTCGAAAAAATAGCGAAGACCTCCGAGATACCGCCGGGTGAGGTAAGGTCCTTTCCCGTGGGGAGCGAAATGGTAGCCGTCTGTAACGTCGGCGGGCAGTTCTTCGCTTTCAGGGACGAATGCACGCACCAGGCGTATCCGCTGTCCGACGGCATACTCGAAGGCAAAAAGATAACCTGCATATACCACGGCGCGGAATTCGACGTCGAAACAGGCGAGGCCCTCTGCCTCCCGGCGACGGACCCGGTGGAAACATACCCGGTGAAGGTAGACGGCGGCGACCTCTATATTCTCATCGAAGACTGAGGCCCCGGCTGCCGCCGGACGCTTTCCCCTTTTTCAATTCACCCGCAAGCCTGTTCTACATGCTACATTTATTCATATCATGACCATAAAACTGAAACGCGCCTACGAAAAGCCCGGCCCGGAAGACGGTCTCCGCATACTGGTCGAGAGACTCTGGCCGAGGGGAATATCGAAGAAGGACGCAAAGCTCGACCTCTGGCTGAAAGACGTCGCCCCGTCAAACGGGCTCAGGAAGTGGTACGGGCACGACACTGGGAAATGGACGGAATTCAAAAGGCGGTACTTCGAAGAGCTCGACGGAGAGAAGGCCGCCGTCGACGAGCTCCGGAACGTCGTCAGGGGAAAGGACGTCACATTCGTCTACGGCTCGAAGGAAGAGACGTACAACAGCGCGGCCGCGCTCAGGGAATACCTCGGGAAATAAATCAGGCGGCGTTGGCCCGGCCCATCGCGAGCCCCAGCCGGCTTCCCGGCACGCCGCTCTCGGGGACGAATTCCTTAAGGAGAGCGCCGTGCTCGTCGACGACCGCGTAGTGACAGTAGAGGTCGCTCCAGCACCCTGTATTCACGTATTCGACCCCGTTTCGCATGTCCCTCTCCGCCCTGTGAGTATGGCCGCAGAACATGACGTCCGCGCCCCTTTCCCGCGCGTACACGAGGGCCGATTCCTTCACCATCCTCGACGAGTGCTTCCACGAACGGCTCTTGAAGCAAAGCCTGTGGAACAGGTCCGTGCGGGCGAGATTATCGATTCTCCTCAACACCCCGTAGACGAGTCCCGCGCACGAAGCGGCATAACTCCCGCTCGTGGTATACGAGTCGAACTGGTGACCGTGGAGCGCGAGGAATCTTTTTCCCCGCTCCGTCCACTCGTACTCTTTCTCCGCCCTTATGCCGAGGGTGGACGAAATGACGTCGCCGAACCCCTCGTCGTGGTTTCCCTCGACCCAGATAATCTCCTTTCTCGGCGAGAGGCCCCTTATCGCGTCCACGAGGTCCCATTCACCCTCGTTCAGCATCATGGTTCGCGGCCTGTCGTACAGGTCCCCCAGAATAATGAGCCGGCCGAAGCTCCTTCGCACGAGAAGCGACGCGAGCTCGCCCGCCCTGTTATAACCCGAGCCCAGATGCACGTCCGAAACAATGAGAGTAGTCATACACACCTCCTTCCGTTCATACTCCGCCTGTATATGGTTCGCATCACTTTATATGCTGCTGGGTGGATTTTAAGGCAGTTTTAGGAGGGCTTTAAGAAACGGTTAATCCAGGAGATCCGAGGAGGGGCATTTAACACTGCCCCGCGCCGTTTAACCGGGCCGAAAGCACGAGGCCCGGGCAGCCGTGCTGCAGCCGTCCGGGCCTATAAAATTTAGTTATAGAGATGTGTTTGTCAGTCTGTCACCGCTCCCTCGGAGGCCGAGGAAACGAGCTTCGCGTACTTGGCGAGGACGCCCCTTTCGGCCTTGGGTTTCGGCTGCTTCCACTGCGAGAGCCTCTTCTTTAGCTCGCTCTTCGGGATTTCGAGGTTTATCTCCCTCGTCGTCGCGTCGATGGTTATCGTGTCGCCGTCTTTGATAACGGCGATGGCGCCGCCGTCGTAAGCCTCGGGAGTAATGTGCCCGACGACGAACCCGTGCGTCCCGCCCGAGAACCTGCCGTCGGTGATGAGGGCGACGTCGTTTCCGAGCCCCTTCCCCATGACGGCCGACGTCGGCGCGAGCATCTCCCTCATCCCGGGGCCGCCCCGGGGGCCTTCGTATCTTATGACGATAACGTGGCCCTTTTTAACCTTACCGCCGAGTATGGCCTTAAGGCTCTCCTCCTCGGAATCGAAGACCATGGCCTTCCCCGTAAACGAAAGGCCTTCGTGGCCCGAGATCTTCGCCACGGCCCCTTCCTCGGCGATGTTCCCCCTCAGGATTACGATGTGGCTGTCCTTTTTGAGAGGGTCGGAAACGGGCCTGACTATCTCCTGCCCCTTCGGATAAGCGCCGGCGGATTTCAGGTTCTCCGCCACCGTCCTGCCGGTAACGGTAAGGCAGTCCCCGTGCAGCAGCCCCGCGTCGAGGAGCATCTTCATGAGAGGCTGGAGCCCACCTATCCTGCAGAAGTCCGCCATCATGAACTTCCCGCTCGGCTTGAGGTCTGCGAGGACGGGAGCCTTCTTCCCTATCCTGGTGAAATCGTCTATCGTCAGCTTTACGTTTATCGCCCTGGCGATCGCGAGGAGATGAAGCACCGCGTTCGTAGACCCGCCCAGTGCGATCGCCGTCACTATCGCGTTCTCGAAAGCCTTCTTCGTCATGATGTCCGACGGGCGGATGCCGCTCTTTATGAGGTTATAGACGGCTGCCCCCGCGTCGCGGCAGTCTTTATTTTTCTCGGGAGAGATTGCGGCCTGCGCCGAGCTGTTCGGAAGGCTCATACCGAGAGCCTCTATAGCCGATGCCATCGTGTTGGCCGTGTACATGCCGCCGCACGAGCCCGGCCCCGGTATCGCCGTCGATTCTATTTTCTTTAGCTGGCCGTCCGAGATGTCCCTGTTCGCGTGGGCGCCGACGGCCTCGAAAACGGACACGATGTCCACAGGTTTTCCATTGTAATTCCCCGGCATGATAGTGCCGCCGTAAACGAAGACCGCCGGCCTGTTGAGGCGCGCCATTGCAATGAGGCAGCCCGGCATGTTCTTGTCGCAGCCGCCTATCGCGACCACACCGTCAAACCCCTCGGCGCCAGCCACGGTTTCTATGGAGTCTGCGATAACCTCCCTCGATACGAGGGAATACCTCATCCCCGGCGTGCCCATGGATATGCCGTCCGACACGGTAATGGTGCCGAAAATTATGGACTTGGCCCCGGCGGCGTCGGCCCCCTTTCCGGCCTCTACAGCGAGCTTGTCTATGTGCATGTTGCACGGCGTCACCATGCTCCACGTCGAGGCTATGCCGATAACCGGCTTTTTGAAGTCCTTGTCCTTGAATCCTACAGCCCTCAGCATCGACCGGTTAGGCGCCCTGTCGGCCCCCTCGACTACGAGCGACGAGAACTTCCGAAGCTTATTCGAGCCGCCTTCCGGATTGGATTTCTTACTCACGGATTACCTCCTGTCTAAGCTATCATCACGATTGAATAATTATCTATGTATTAGCATTTTATGTCAATTTCCCGGGCTCCTTAGCCTGAAAAATTACTTGAAACACCGGCGGCATGAAGGCTATCATGAAAATTAGAAGGGGTTTGAATTGCGGCAATCTCTGGCTGAGACCGACATCGGATCTGCAGGCTGCATCTCGAATGAGGAGGTAACACAATGTCAACTTTTCTTGTCACCGTCCTTGCGGGTATCGTCGCGACTTCCGGAATGAGCATACTCATGTGGGCCATTACGCGCTCGGGAATCGCCGACGCCGACATGATTCGCGCCATAGGGACCATATTCACGAGATCGGAAAAGAGCACCTTCACCGTAGGGCTTGTCGCCCACTACATCGTGGGCGTCGTCATAGCCTTCGCCTACGTCGCCCTCATAAGCGTAATCGGCTACTCGTCCGTCGCCGGGGCCATAGGGCTCGGCTGCCTTATATCGGTCGCCCACGGCGTTGCCTTCGGGTTCGTCCTCGTTATAGCCGTGGCCGAGCACCATCCCATGGAGAGGTTCAGGAAAGCGGGGATGGAGGTGGCGGTCGCACACTTCGCGGGACACGTCGTCTACGGCCTTCTTATCGGTACGGTCGTCGGGCTCACGGGAATAAGGTTCTTCGGCTGATCATTCGGGCAAGCGGCAGAGACTCGCGGCTGCTGCGGAGCCCCATCACGAGCGGCCGGCGAGACCGTCGATCCCTTCGAAGGCCCGGAGGATTTCCTCCTCCGTGTTGTAGAAATGGGGAGCCATCCTGAGGGCCCCTCCCCTCTCGTTCACGACGATGCGGCGGGTCATGAGCCCGGCCTTCACCTTCTTCGGGTCGAACGGCCCGGCAAAGGAAACTATGCCGCCCCTCATATCCCTCTCTCGCGGGGAACGCACCTCGAATCCCCTCCTGTCCGCCTCGGCGATTACGAGATCCCCGAGGTCCAGGATGCGCGAATGCACGCGCTCTATGCCCGCTTCGAAGAGAAGATCGAGCGCAGCGCCGAGGGCGATTATCCCCATGACGTTATAAGACCCTTCCTCGAACCTGAGGGCGTCTTCCTTGAGCGTGAGCTCCACCCTCTCGAACTCGGCCTCGTGAACGACGCTCTTCCACCCGATGAGGCTCGGATAAATCTCCCCGGCCCGCTCCTTCCTGCAGTAAAAAATCCCCGTCCCCTCCGGCGCGAGCATCCACTTGTGCCCGTCCGCCGAGAGGAAATCGGCCCCGTATTTGTCCACCTCCATCGGCACCGCGCCAAGGCTCTGGATGGCGTCGAGGAATAAAAGCACGCCCCTCCGGCTGCAGAAATCCTTCAGCTCCCCGGGGTCCATCATAAAGCCGTTCAGCGCCTGGACGGTACTTATTGATATGAGCCTCGTCCGCGAGTCGGTGAGCCTTTCGATGTCCTTTATCGAGATCCTCCCGTCCCCGCCGAGCGGTATGTACCTCACGGAAACCCCCTTCCTTTCGAGGGCGAGCCACGGGTATATATTCGTCGGAAAATCCTTCTCGAATACGACGACGTTGTCCCCGTCCTTCCAGTCGAGCCCTCCCGCGACGATGGATATGCCGTGCGAGGTATTCTTGACGAAGGCTATCTCGTCACTTCCGGCCCCTACGAGGCGGGCCGAAAGCCCCCTCACCCTCTCGACCCTCTCCATCCACTTCGCGTACCCGGCAAAGCCCAAGGAAGACGCCTCTTTCAGGAATTCGGCGACCGCAGCCCCCACCCTGAGAGACACGGGCGCGACGCCCGCATTGTCGAGATATATATAAGAGTCGGTGACGGGGAATTCCCGCCTGTATTTTTCAAGCCCGGTGTCGTTATCGCTGTATTTCGTCATCGGGAGATAAAGCTAACGCAGGGCTCCCTTACTGGCAAATTCCGGGATTTCAATACCCCATTGACAAATAAAAAAAAACGTGCCATAGTAAGGTTTTGAAGCATTATCCAGGAGGATAAAAGTTTTATGCAGGGAAAAGTTAAGTGGTTTAACAGCTCTAAGGGTTACGGATTCATTCAGTCGGACGAAGTCGGAAAAGACATATTCGTTCACTACAGCGTCATCGAAGGTGAGGGATACAAGAGTCTGACCGAAGGCGAAACCGTAGAGTTCGATATTACCGAAGGGCCGAAGGGCCCCCAGGCGACAAAGGTCGTTAAGGTTTCGGGTTAGTAGATACTTTCCCGGCCGCTTGCGGCTCTTCATTTCGGGGATTTTTCTTCGAGTTACATTACCGGACAGTAAATCTTCGCGCTTTTAAAAGCTCGTAATCGGCCGACTGCGTGATTCAAATACTTGACACGCACTCCGCTTGCCCGCAATACTTAAATTCAGGTGATTACGAGAAGGAATTTCTTTAAAACCCTGCTTGCGGGAAGCGCCGGCATCCTCTCCCTCCCGCTCCTGGGATTCTACGAAGGCTCCAAATTTCACTTCGCCCAGGTTTCGTACGCGGGCGGCAACTGGGACCCGCGCCCCCGTGACTACAAGCGGCTCATGAGCGCGCTCGAGCTCAGGACCAGCGTCGTAGCATCCTACGACAGAAAAGTCGTCTCGCTCTCGGACCCCGGCCTTTTCAACTACCCCATGCTCTACCTCGCGGGCGACGAGGCTTTCACTCCCTTCGCCGACGAGGACAGGAGAAGGCTCAGGAAGTTTCTAAAGCTCGGCGGCACGCTCCTCGTGGACGACGCCACCGGCTCCGAGAGCTCCCCCTTCGACGCACAGATACGCGAGGAACTTTCGCTCATCATCCCCGAGACGCCGCTCCAGCGTCTTTCGAGGGAGAGCGTCGTATTCAAATCGTTCTACCTCCTCTACTCCGCCGGCGGAAGAAAGATAATAAGCCCCTACCTCGAAGGCGTCACGTTCAGCGACGAGGACCGGACGGCGGTCATCTACTGCCGGAACGACCTCGGTGGGGCGTGGGCCGAAGACGAATTCGGCAAGTGGGAATTCGAATGCGTGCCCGGTGGGGAATCACAGCGGGAGCTCGCCTTCAGGCTCGGGATAAACGTTATACTCTACGCCCTCACCGGTAACTACAAGAAAGACCAGATACACGTACCGTTCATAAAGCGGCGGCAGCTTCTCTGACATAGCCGTCCCGCTCTCCATCCGAATACTCACACAAGGATTTCGGCGCATATTTTCTGTGCCCGCCGCGGATTTTGTGAGCTATAAAAGACCGGGGGCGATCTGCTGATCGCCCCCGGTAGCCAAGAAGGACCCAAGGTGTTAGGGAGGGTAAAGCCCGGATAAAAGGTGGCATTATCAGTACACCACCCTGGCATTAAGGCGATATTCAGAAAAGGTTAAGACAAGGTTAATTGGGGGATTATTTTTCACCCCGCATATGGATATAATAGGAGATACCGCCGGCCGGCTATACCGGCGGAACCACTCGAACACGGAGACGAAAATGGACAGATGGTACACGATGATAATTCTGGCGATAGTCTGCTTCGCGGTAGGCAGCTTCCTCGGAAAGCTCGCGTCGCTAAAAGACATCCCGCACCGGGTCTACTTCTTCGAAGGCGTGGGCACGCTCACCGTGTTTACGACGTTCGTGCTTTACAATCGCGGCGTCATATTCGACAATTTTTCATTCAACGCGCCCGCGCTTCTCATGGGGCTCACGTGGGGAATAGGCACCGTCCTCTTCATCGCCGCGCTCAAATACGCAAAGCTCTCCGTGACAGTGCCGCTCACGGCCGTCTACCCGGCCCTCACGGTCATACTGGCCCTCGTATTCCTGGGAGAAAAACTGAGCCCGAGGGAAATAGCCGGCATCCTCCTGGCGATCTGCTCGGCGGCGCTTCTTGCGAAGTGAGGTGCGCCGTCAGAGACTCCGGGGCGCCGCGAGACGCGGCCCGGTATAACAATCGAATGCGAGGGTAGAATCAACCCGTCGGGAGAATGTCCGGCCTGTTCGTCACTATACCGGTCACGCCCATGTCCCTGAGCGACCTCGCCTTCCCCTCGTCGTCCACCGTCCATGTGAACGTGTAGAGGCCGCGGCTCGTCGCCCTCTCGACAAAGCCCCTCGTTATAAACCACCTGAAGGGCGCGACGGCGTCCGCCCCGCACCTCTCGGCGAGCGCAATCGGATTCCCCGACGCGAACAGTATGAGCCCCGTTCTCATCCCGGGGTCGAGCACCTTCACGAGCCGGAGCCTGGACGCATTGAACGAGACGATAAACACGTCGTCCCCGAGGCCGCGCGCGTTTATCTCGCGGACGACCTTCTCCTCGATCCCGTTTTCCTTCAGCTCTATGACGAGCTTCGCCCTCCCCGAGCACGCGTCGAGCGCCTCTTCGAACGTGGGTATCCTCTCGCCCTTCCCGGCGTCGAGCGCCTTCAGCTCCGCGAGGGTTTTTTCGGCGACGGCCCCTTTCCCGCCGGTGGTTCTATCCACCTTCGCATCGTGAATAACGACGAGCCGGCCGTCGAGCGACTGCCGCACATCGAACTCTATCATATCCGCCTTCATCTCTATCGCCCTCTCGAAGGAGCGGATGGTATTCTCCGGCTCGTACGCGCTCGCCCCGCGGTGGGCGATTTTCACGAACGTCGGCGATTCGCCTTTGGCGTGCCTCTCGGCCATGAATCTAATATACCTACGCCTGGAAAAGCTTTTCTATATCGAATAAAAATATAGTAGAATGCTTAGCTAAATGTCCTCTCTTCTTCGGGATATCTTCCTTCTCCTCCGGCCTCACCAGTGGGTCAAGAATCTGCTCGTGCTCGCGCCGCCGTTTTTCGGGGGCGTCCTTTTCACCGGCTGGGGCATGGCCTTCATTATGTTTTTCGCGTTCCTCGCCTTCTCGCTCGCCTCTTCGGCGGGCTACATAATAAACGACATGGTAGACCTCGAAGCCGACAGGCTTCACCCGAAGAAAAAACTGAGGCCGATCGCGTCGGGCAAGGTCGGCGCGGCGGAAGCCCTGATCATTGCCCTGGCCGCATTCTCCGGGGCGGCGCTAATTTCCTATAGCCTCGACACCGGGTTCCTCCTGATTATTATCGCCTACACGGCACTCAGCGTTCTTTATTCCTTCTACCTCCAGAGATTCGCGCTTGTAGACTGCTTCGTCATAGCCCTGGGTTTCGTGCTCAGGCTCGAGGCGGGGGGCATGGCGTCGGGGACGGTAGTATCGAACTGGCTTCTGTTGACAACCTTCGTGCTCTCGCTCCTCCTGGCGCTTGGCAAGCGGCGCTACGAGCTCGCGGCAGCTTCCGCCGACCCGGCGGCGCACAGGGAATCGCTTTCGGGATACAGCCTCAATTTTCTGGATCAGGCAATCACTATATTCGCCGCTACGGCCATTGTGACATACGCTATATACGCGCTCAATGCCGGTTCCAGGATCTTCCTGTTTACGGTAGGGTTCGCATGCTACGGGGTACTGAGATACCTGCACCTGGTTCAGAATTCGATAAGCGGCGACCCGACCGAGTCGCTCCTCCGCGATCCACCGCTCCTTCTGTGCGTTCTATTATGGCTCGTTCTCACCGCCGTTATCATTTACCACGACAATCTCCTCGGCCTCTTTCAATAGAGCCGGTGGGAGGCCGCTCTTTATCGCCGTCTTGGCTTCGCCGACCGCCTTTCCGCGCTCCCCTTTTTTGAGGTAGACCTTGGCCAAAACGAGATTTGCGCGCCCGAACGTGTAGTAGTGCTCGAAGACCTTCTTGAGATACATCTCCGCGTCGGCAAGGCTTTCAGGCGAGCCCGTAACGTCCGCCTTTATATAATTTATGAGACCGAGATGGTAATACGTCCTCCCGTAGCCCATGTCGAATTCGAGCGCCCTCCGGAACCATTTCTCGGCCTCTGGATAACGCTCCATCCGGAGATACTCGAGGCCGACGTTGTTCGCCGTCACTGCCTTTCCCCGCGCGCCGTCGTTCATTTCGGGGGAGAGGGCTATCATGTACTCCCTTAAAGCCCCCTCGCTGTCCCCTGCCGCCGAAAGGGCGAGGCCGTAATTGGAATGCGGCAGCGGATGGCCCGGGGATTTTACCGCCGCATCCCCCCAGAGCAAAAGGTCGTCCGCCCACACGGCCTGCCTCTGGTACGTGAAAAAGGCGTACAGGGCTACGAGGATTACAGCGGCTGCTACAGCCGCGGGCCTGTAGCGCCGGTGCTCCGCCGCCCGGAAGACCCAGTAGCCGAGGATGAGACAGAATCCCGCCGAGGGAATGTAGAGATATCTCTCGGCGGCGGGCGTCGAGGCTATTCCGAATATCGAGATTATCGCCGAGGGCCCGAGCGTCAGGAGTATCCAGAAAATACAAAACGCGCTCACGTTCTCCTTTTTGATTACAGAGACGGCGCTCAATAATGCGAGGGCCGCCGTGACGACCACGGCCGAGGCGACGTATACGGCGCCGTGCGGAATGCTCGCGATGAAGGCGTTGAAATCGAAGGGGAATACGAGCTTGTTTATGTACAGCATGTACGCCCCGAGTATTGTCTTTATGTGCTCCAGGTAAACGCCGAGAGCCCCGGCGGCTGCCGTGGCTTCGCCCGCGACGCTCGCGGATATTTCCGGGATGTTCGAGAAGGCCCTTCCCCTGAGATACAGGTAAAGGAGAAGGAGTCCGGCGTACACGGCGTACCGGAGGACATTCGACTTCCGGCCGGGCCTGCGAGCAATGAGGTCGTATCCCAATGCGAGGAACGGGAACGCGGCGGCCACCTCCTTCGACATGAGGGCGAGCGAGAACGAGAGCGCGGCTGCTATCAGAAAGAGAAGGTTTCTGTAAGAGAGAATGTGTGCGATAAAGGCGAGGAAGAAAAAGACGGCGCAGAGGACGTCCGTCCTTCCGGCTATCCACGACACCGACTCCACGTGCATCGGATAAAGCGCGAATAAGAGCGCCGACAAAAATGCCGCCCCTCCGCCTCCTCCCCAAAGCTCCCTCAGCACGAGGAGCGCCGCGAAATAAAAGAGCACCGCGGCAACGGCGTTCGCAAGCAAATTACTCAGGTGAAAGCCGAACGGCGAGACGCCCCAAAGATCGTTGTCGAGCACCATCGAGGCGTAAACGACGGGCCTGTAGTAACGCTCCTTTTTATTCTTCTCGACGCCCGGCACGACGACGCCCGCTATGTTCGAGGGATCGAACGAGACGTTACTCTTCGCTATCACCTCGACGTCGTCCCACACGAAGTCGTGCTTGAGCGAAGGCGAATAGAGCGCGAACGAAACGAGGAATATGAATACGGCTGAGAAGAGGGCGCTGCCCGCCAGTCTCGAAAAAAGCTCCATCTGTGAGCTAATTATATCACCGGCGTGAAAGCGGGTACACGCGGATTGCGAAACCATATGAGGTGCACGTTCGTTTCAGGGAGTCCGAGACAAGTGCCTCACCTGAAAAGGTCGTCCTCGGGGGGCCTTATCATCTCCCGCGCCCCTGTACCGCCCTTTTCGTACTCGTATCCCCTTATTATGACGACGGGGATGGACGACGCTTTCTCCATCACGAGCCCCGCCGCCGAGGCGAGCTCGTCGGCGTCGGCCATGACGGTGGCTATGAGAGGCATCCCCTTCGCATCGAGCCCTCCCCTGAGGTCCCTCATCGCCTTCATGCCGTGGCAGCCTATGGCTATGTCAACGAGCCCGTCGCGCCAGGGTCTGCCCACCGTGTCGGTGATTATGACCGCCGCATCGACGCCGAACGCACGTTTTATATCCTCGGCCAGCTTTCTCGCCGACTCGTCGGAATCCAGAGGCAGGAGCGTCACGCGGTCTCCGCCCGAGACGTTCGACGCATCGACGCCGGCGTTGGCGGATATGATCCCGCCCCTCGTCTCCACTATGAGCCTTCCCTTGTCGGGCTTTCTCTGGTCCATCCTTATGACCTTCGTCGTCTCCGAGAATATCACCTCGACGAGACGCGGGTCCTTGCCGAGGGTCCTGGCGACAGATTCGGCGAAGGGCGAGGGCTCGACCTCTTCAAGGTCTACTATACGCCCTTCGGCCTTGGACACTATCTTTTGTGCGAAGACCACTATGTCGCCCTCCTCTATTGAGATCCCCGCCTCGCCGACCGCGGCGGCGAGGATTCGTACTAGATCGTCCCCGGGCTTTATCTCGGGTATTCCCGGAACCGGAATTATCGAAAGTTGTTTTGGAAAGCTCGGCATATAAACATCCGCCCCAAACCGGATCTCGCTACCGGGAAGATAATAGTCGAGCGCCCGTTTTATTCAAGACCGCCGTACGTTTTTTCATACGGATGCGCAACTTCACCGCGCGGCCGTCATCATACGTTATGAAAAACATTAAAAAATAGTGCTCCGAATCCGCAAAATAAGTTAGTATTTAAAAACAAACCACTTACAGGGGGGTTATATCATGAAGGATTTGACTTTAAGGAAATCTTTTTTGTTCCCGGTATTGGCGCTCGTTCTGTCGTTCGGGCTTTTTGTCCTGCCTGCCGTATCGCAGGATTCCCCGCTGGACTCCGCTAAAGACGCCGTGGACAGCGCGGTAGACAACGCAGTACAGGGCACCAAGGAAGCGGCGGACGATGCGGGGAAGACCGTGGAAGACGCCGGGAAGGCCGTTGACCAGGAGGCCGCCAGGAAGAAGGAAGAGATGATGGCGAAGTGGCAGGAATACGCCACCCCGGGCGAGAACCACAAGCCTCTCGACCAGCTCGTCGGCGACTGGGACTATACTGTAAAATTCTGGGAGACCCCGGAATCCGAGCCTTCGGAATCTACCGGCACGAGCAAAATCGAATGGATACTCGGCGGAAGGTACATTCAGCAGACCACCAAGGGCATGGCCATGGGACAGGAGTTCGAGGGCCTCGGGCTCATGGGCTACGACAACGCCAACGAAGAATACGTGAGCGTTTGGGTGGACAACATGGGCACCGGGCTAATGACCGGTACGGGCACTTACGATGCCGCAACCAAGACCTTCGAGGACAAGGGTACGTTCTCGTGTCCGATGGAAGACGAGAAGGATAAGCCCTACCGCACGGTGACGACCGTCAACGGCCCCGACCAGTTCACGTTCGAAATGTTCGCCGCGGGACCGGACGGCAAGGAAGCCCGCATGATGGAAATCGTCTACAATAGAAAGAAATAAGCGCTCACCGGCCCTGCTTGTTCTGCGTCTTGTGCCAGCGGAAGGGCGCGACGAGCTGGCCTATGAAGGCTTTCGGCATATGTTCTTTTATCCCGAGGGGCCCCACGTGGCGGTCCCTCGGAAAATAAAAGGTCCCGAATATCATATCGAAGAGAAGAAGATTCTCACCGTAGTTATTGTTCCCCTCCTCCACCTTTTTCGAGTGGTGCCACCTGTGTACGTTCGGGGTGTTGAATATGTAGTTCAGAACCCCGCAGTGCATGTCGATGTTACAGTGTGTGAGAAGCCCTATGAACGCCGTTATGGAGCTGAAGTATATGAATACGTCGCCGGGCACGCCGAGCAGGAAGAGAAGCGGGATACTGAACAAGAGGCTGTTGAACGTATCGACGAAATGGAACCTCCCTGTGTTGAAGAACCAGAGCTTCTCGACGCTGTGATGAATGGAATGGAAGCGCCAGAGGAAAGACCACGTATGCTCCAGCCTGTGCGCCCAGTAAAGCCCGAACTCGCTTATAACCATCGCCAGAATCACCTGTGCCGCGAGAGGAAGCCCCGAGGGCCAGAACGAGCTCGGCCCCCTGTCGCCCATAGTATGTATGATGCCGCTTATCAGGAGTAAAAAGAGCGCCAGCTGTATAAGCCCCTTGGTAAGAACGGTATGCGCGAAGTCGGGGAATTCCTGCCCGTCGGACTTCACCCATTCTTCCCTGTAAGGCATCAGCCTTTCGAGAACGAACAGCGTGGCGGCGAGGCCGAGATAAGCTATGTTAAAATAAAGCGTCGGCCTGTCATTGCCGATGCCTTTGTACACGAGGAAAATCGGCACCCCGAGCAGTATAGGCCACAGAGTGTAGGCGAGTATTTGCCTGGCGAGATTCTTCATTTCAGATCCCTGGTTAAAGTGGTTTTCAAGCAATCCGAGGCCGACATGAAGCGGCCGGTCAGAAACTTCCCATATTTTAACCAACCGTCTAAATATATACCATAGCCGTGTTAAGGAATTTTGAAGCGGTGCTCGGGATCGATATGCACACGGTCGAGCCCTTACAGATTGCCCCGGAAACAAACGCCGTATGCCGGGGTCAAAAGAGTTATTTCCACTTTATATTGCAGCCTATGCTCGGCGTCTGCTCTCCGGGCACGGGCTCGTCCCGAAGGATGCTGTCGAGGGCCTTTCTCAAATCCGCTCCGGTCACAGGCCTCCCGTTCCCGGGCCTCGAATCGTCGAACTGGCCCCTGTATACGCACCCGAGCCCCGCGTCGAAAACGAAGAAGTCCGGAGTGCACTCGGCGCCGTACGCCCTTGCCGTCTCCTGCGTCTCGTCGTAGAGGTACGGGAAGGGATACCCGAGCCTTTCGGCCACCGCCTTCATATTCTCGGGGGAATCGTCGGGATACTTCTCTACGTCGTTCGAGTTTATGGCGACGAAGGAAATCCCATTCGGTATATAGTCGTTCGCGAGGGCGACGAGCTCTTTCTGAACGTGCTTAACGTAAGGGCAGTGATTGCAGATGAACATCACCACCGTCGCCTTGTCCGACTTTAGCTCGTCGAGGCCGAGCTCGCCCCCGCTCACGGGGGACGGCAGCCTGAAATCGGGTGCTTTAGTACCGAGCGGCATCATGCTCGAAGGGGTAAGCGCCATTAAACTCTCCTGTTTATACGTTTATTATTGCCGATGAAATTATATGTTACATGGATATCCGGATAATCCCACCCCGGGTGCTGTATGAACGGAATCCTTTTCATCCGGCGCGCCGCGGTATCCCGCCTATTCGAAACGGCAGCCTCGGGCTGCCGAACGAAGCTTAACTTTTTCCCGGCAACGCCGAATGGTCTTTACGTACCTGGCACCTTATCCGTTCGGTTCCCGTCTTCGCACGGCCCAGAATTTTTTCAGGCAAAAATAATTCTATTGACAGACCGGTCTGTCTACTCTATAATTCCCCCCTATGAAAAAAACTAGAGAGCTGTCGAGCAGAGAGAAAATAATTCAAACGGCGAGCAACCTCTTTTTCAGGCAGGGCTATCACCAGACGGGGATAAACCGGATAATCGCCGAATCCGGGGTAGCCAAGGCTACGTTTTACAGCCACTTCAAATCCAAGGAAGAGCTCGGCGTCGAATACTTAAGAGAGCGCGACCGTCAGGATACCCAGGCGGTAAAGGCCATGGTCGACGGCATCGAAGACCCTTACGAAAAATACATGTCTCTCGTAAAAGGCCTTAAAAACCACATGATCGAGACTGATTTCAGGGGATGCGCCTTCGGCAACATGGCCGTCGAGATAACCGAGCCCTCCCATCCGATGCGTAAGGAAATAAGGCAGCACGACGACAGGTTTCGCTCCATTTTGAAGGAGATTATACGAGACCTCAAAAATTCGTCTCCGAAATACAAAAAGATAAATGTCGATGAAACGGTTGACGCCTACCACCTTCTTGTCGAGGGTGCGCTCACCGCGAGCAAGAACTATCACGACGCATGGCCCATAGACCGCGCGGTCAAGGCCGTGGAAAAACTGGTCACATAGTTTCAAAAATAGCGGACAGACCGGTCTGCACACAATTCCCATAAGGAGGGATGAGAAAATGAGTATTCAGCCAATAATAGACGAGGCAAAATCAGAGGCGTTTTGTGAAAAGATGCTGGAGATTCTGAATCACGGCGCGCTGACCGCCATGATATCGATAGGGCACAGGACGGGGCTCTTCGACAGCATGAGCGGCATCGAGCCTTCGGGGCACGAAGCCATAGCCGAACACGCGGGCCTTAACGAGCGCTACGTGAAGGAATGGCTCGGCGCAATGGTTACCGGAGGCTTCGTGGAATACGATCCGGAAAGGAAAACATACTACCTTCCCCCCGAGCACGCTGCATGGCTCACGAGAAAGGCCGCGCCGAACAATCTCGCCGTAGCCTCTCAGTGGGTCGGGGTGCTCGGGCCCGTCGAAGACAGGATAATCGAATGCTTCCGGCACGGCGGCGGCGTACACTACGAGGAATTCACCCGCTTCAACGAGGTCATGGCCGAAGAGAGCATGCAGACGGTCATCATCCCGCTCCTCGACCACATCCTGCCGCTCATCCCCGGCATAAAGGACAGGCTCGATCAGGGCATCGAGGTGCTCGACGTGGGTTGCGGAAGCGGCTACGCCCTTGCCGAAATGGCCAGGACATATCCCAACAGCAGGTTCACCGGTTACGACCTCCTCCCGAGCGCCGTCGAAAGGGGCAGGGCCAGGGCCGGGGAATACGGCCTCACCAACATTTCGTACGAAGCCAGGGACGTCACCAAATTCGACGACGTGAAGAGGTTCGACCTCATAACGACTTTCGACGCAGTCCACGACCAGGCCGACCCCGCGAGCGTCCTGTCTCACATACACAGGGCGCTCAAGGACGACGGCTACTACCTGATGCAGGATATAAAGGGTTCGAGCCACGTCGAGCGTAATTCGGAGAATCCCCTCGCGACTTTCCTCTACACCGTCTCCTGCATGCACTGCATGACGGTTTCCCTCGCCCAGGGCGGAGAGGGGCTCGGAGCCATGTGGGGTAAAGAGCTTGCGTGCGAGATGCTTAAAGAGGCGGGGTTCGGCAGCGTGAACGTCATGGAGCTTCCCCACGACCCTATCAACTATTACTACGTCATCAGCAAGTAGGCGTACGGTAATTCGACATGAAACGGGCAAACGAGGAAACGGCGGGCCCTGTGCCCTACCCCGTGGGGGCGGGCGAAGGCGCGGGCGAGGACTCTCTAATGGGATTACAGACGGAATCCACCCACTTGCCTTCGTTTGCGCTTATGTTTCCGGAGGGAGAGACGGTGATAACACCGCATTTATCGATCCGCGAGTCGTTCGTCGGGCTTATGGTTACGACCTCGTCTTCGGTATCTTCGAGAAAGTCTCTCCTCATCCCGGTCGGAAGGAAGGTGAAGCTAACGGGGTTCTCCTCATCTCCCATGTTTTCAGAGGCGGCGAATACGAGGTCGCTCCTGAACTTTCGTGTGTGGGAGGATTGTATGCACCATGTCGTCGAGCCGCGGTTGCTGTCCCCCCTTTCGAACATTACCGTCAGCATATCATCCCCCGCCTGATATCCCTCGTAGCTCGCCGGCGAAGCGCAGACATGGCAATCGGCGTCGGAATCGTCTACGTTGCCGCAGCGGGCGAAAACAACCCTGTACTCCACCCCGTCCCTCGCCGACCTCAGCTTCCCTATCTGAAGGAGCGAGGAGATGTTATTCGTGGTCTCGTCGACCGAGCGCCTGAGAACCGACATCCCCGAAAGGAACGACGAGCCAAGGGCCAGGACTATGACCATCACGGACATAACCACCAGAATCTCGACCATGCTGAAACCGTTCTCTCTCTCGTATATCTTCATGCCGTATCCTGTCTAGAGAATCTCTTCCCAGAAAAGCGTCTGCGTTCGCGTGGGCAGCGGCGGGAGCTCCCATACGATAAACTGCGAGCCTCCCGCGACGGGGCCGCCGGTAAAGGCGACCGACATCAGCACCGAGCCCCTCGCCCCGAACGTCAACTGGGCCGGCGTGGGCATTCCCTCGGCCACGGTAACCCCGGCGGCGACGCTCTGCTGGGCGCTCGACCCTTTCAGTATATCACTTTCCTTAACGCCGGGTATGCGTGCGAGCGCGGCGGATCCCGTGATGAAATCGAGTGCGAATATTCTTCCGAATCCCGTTCCGCCGCTGCAGGGGTCTTCCGATTCTATCTCGGGGGCATAGGTCGTGAATATGAGCACCCTGTTTATGACCACCGGCACGCCGAAGCCCTTCTCCCCAAACTCTTCGTCCCCGAGGTTACTCGGGAAGATGACAAGAAACTCGCCCTGGTCCGATTGGAAGCTGTTGCCCGAGGACGATACGAACTGACCGTCCACGCCGGACTGCTCGCCCAGCTCTATCACCTGTCCCGCCGAGATGAAGTAAGACGCCGTTTTTATGGTCTGTCCCCCCGTCGCGGTTCCCCCCGCCAGGAACGCGGGGATGTAATCGTCTATGAAGTTGTAGAGCTTCCCGTACTTGAAGACGCTGCTCGGGTCTCTCCTGTCGCCCGTGACGAATATCACGTGACGCCTGCCGAGGTCGTCTAGGACTATCGTCGGCGCGAAATAAATCGGTTCGAGATTCTGGCTCGGAACGGCGGGACTGTTCCCCCCGTCGAAGCACTCGGCATCGGTATTCGCACAGAAGGCTATCTGCCCCGACCAGTCTTCGGCGACTATGGACATATTTCCCGAAGGGCCGCTTTCGGCTATGCTTCCGTTCACCTCTACGGGCATCGAAACGTCGAACCTCCACATGCGTCCGCACGTATCACCGAAATAGGCGAGGTCCGTATAGCCGTCCGAGTTTATATCCACCGACGCGACCCTGCTCGGAACATCACAGACCATATCGTCCAGGTTGGAAAGCGCCGAGCCGCCCGAGGGGATCGGATTCGTGGGATGGAACTTGAATATCTCCTTTCCGGTGCTTATATCGACCACGACGAAAGCGTTACCGAATTCGACGCCGTCGCTCGGGTCCGTATCCATGGGATCGAGCCCTCCCCCGACGAACATCACCCACCTGTCTACCAATGTCGAATCCTCGTCGTCCGTAACCTTGAGCCTTATCCTGCCCATCGACGGAGTAGACCACGTGTTGCCGAAGTCGCGGTCGAAGAGCGTCCACATGTGCTTCGGATACTCCAGCGTCTCTCCGCCGCTCTTTACGTGCTCGTCGAGAGAATCCGTGCCGCCGCAGTCCTCGCCGCAGGCCGGGTTCGTAACGTCGAGCGCAATGTAGGCTCCGCCGCCGTTTTGAGAGCCGGCAATGAGCACGGTATGCCACTCCCTCCCGCAGACGTCTATCTCCCCGTCGGCCGTCGAGACGGATTCTTCACACTCCTCGGGAGAATCTTCCGTCAGGGATATGCCGTTCGGAGAGCCGTCTATGAAGACGTCCCCGATGACCGGCGACCCGTCAGCGAAGGACCTCTGAGTGAAGTTATCGAGGACGAACGTTTTGAAATCCCCGGTCCTGTAATCGGGCGGAGAGGGGGAGCCGAACACCATCTCCGCGGGCGAGCTCGCATGGCTCGCCGGGGCCGCGAGGGAGTCCGCGAGGAACGTCGGCACGGTGACGCCGAAGAGCTCGTATCCCGTTCCCTCGTCAAAGAAGGGGAATATCTCTTCCTTCAGGGTGAAGGGGTTTGTCTTCTCGTCCGGTCCCGCGCCCTCTGCGTTAGGGTCCTTGAACTCACCGGCGTGGAAGGCGTGGACAAATCCGTCGTTCGCCCCCACGTACACCACTGCGGAGCGGTCCCTGAACTTGACGGCGAACTCCTGGTAACCCGCGTCGAAGAAAAGCGGCGACGGCGAGCCCACGACCACGGGGTTCGAATGGAATATGTCTCCGAGACGGACCGAGCACGTGGTCAGATCGCCTAAATTGCCGTCGTTGTTTCTGTCCTCCGGATCGGGGCAGTTATACCCCATTGACGTGAACGGGTCGGCGCCGTCCGTTTGGGAGGGCGACGGGCCGAGTGAAGGCTCGCCCATGGGATCCGATACCGTCCTGATATCGGTATTACCGACGAGGAAGCTTACAATCCTGTCCCTCATGCACTCCTTGACGCAGGTCCTGCAATCGTCGGTCGTAACGTCCGAGCAGTTGAATATTGCCGTAGAGCCCTGGCACTGCGTCGAGCTCCCGCCGGTCGGTACGCAGTATTCGGGTATAGGGTCAGTAACGTCCTCGTCGCCGATACCGAATTGACCGGGGTCGAGAGGGTCGTCCGGATCGTCGAAAGGCACCAGCGGCCCCTTGTAGAGGATCGAGTTCTGCGTGATGAGATAATCGCTTCCGCCGAAAGGCGGGTCGGCGACGCCGTCTTCCGGAATGAGATCGGGGGACCTCACTGTCAGTAGATTTCGGGGCGAATCGACGATATTCCGTTCGGTGAGCTTTTTACCGGCCTCCCAGAAAAACTGCTTCGCGTTATTGTTCAGCGTGCCGTCCTCGTCGAATACGGCAAGGCCGTTGACGACCGATTCGCTCTCCAGGTCGGACCCTGCCGGGGGCTTTCTGATAACTTCTTTACTGCCCGGATTCCCGGGAACGTCCACGAAGCCATATAAAGCAAGGCGTCCCTGCCAGAACCTTTCGGTGGTTATCGGCGTCAGGATCGACATGAATATCCTGTCCCTGAGCGCGACGGCCGTCGAGGACTGCGGGGCCGTCGGCGAAACGCCCGACGTGCTGTACACGTTTATAGTGCCGGCGATGTCCTTAAGGGCCTTACTCAGCTCCTCGGCGCTATCGACGAAGAAAGCGAAATTTTCGAGCCTGTTGGTCGCATCGAACGGCGCTCCCGTATCGAAGAAGGCGTTGTTGAAAATGCTTACGTTCTGAAACGAGCACTGACCGTTTTCCCTTCTTTCGCTGGACGTGTTCTTACATCCCTGGAGCTGGGCGAAATTGGGACTCGTATCGATATACTTCGCCTGCGCAAGGTCTCTATATATCTGAAAATCCTCCCCCTGCGGGAATATGTCCGGGTTGTTGATATTGACCGAGCTGACTATCTCCTTGCCGTCAGGCCCGGTGTGCTGAATGATTCCCTGTGTATGCGTGCCTCCGGCGAGGGCCATGGCGTTCAGGGTTCTCCTGGCCTCTGGGTTCTTTATGCCTATCCCGATAACGAAAACGAGCACCTCTTTCGGCTCCCCGCGTATGGGATCTCTGGCATAATGTGTTCTAAGATTGCTGACGGCCTGTATAGAGCTTCTCCTGTTCGCGTTGGTGGTGAGGCTGCCGGACGTCTGCCCGCTCCCGGACGGGCCGTTCGACTGCCCCGCGCATGTGTCCTCGCCGTCCGTGATCACTATAACGAACTGCGGTCTGCAGCTTATGGCCGGATCGGTTTCAAGCTCGTTTTTAAACGCGAAGATCGCGTCGTTGACTATCGTGTTGCCGCCCGACGTGTTCGACCCGCGGTTGTCGTCGAATCCGAGCACCCATGCGAGCGGAGTGCCGCCGTTCGCGCGCTCCTTTCTGAAAAAGTCCCACGTCTCCCTTATATTTTTTCCCGGCTCGGAGAACGGCTTGTCCAAGAGCCTGAAGGTGCCGGACGATGTGCAGGAGCTCCACCTGCCGACTCCCGAGTACTGAAGCGCGCGGAGCCTTACCCCCAGCTCCTCGGCGTCCTCTATGGTAAGCTCGTCTATGAGCTTCGTGTCGGGGCCGTCGGTTATAGGCAAGAGGCGCGGCGAGCCCGTGCTCTCCTCCCGTGCTATCCTCCTCACGTTCCTGAAGGGCGTATACATGTAGTCGCGGCAGGTAATCGAGCCGCTGACGCCGTTGAAGAGCATCGAGGGGTCGTCGCACATCTTGTCCGCGAGCGAACCGTCGGCGTCCAGAAAATCGAACAGCACACTGTGGAGCATGTCCACGCGGCTGCTTCCGAACTGCGGCGCCCCGGCGCAATCTTCCTCGCCGGAATTGGCGCAGTTCTGCGTTTGGTTTTTGGTGATGGCCTGTGCCGCCCGCATACAGTTTTTGAGGTTGTTGTATTCAGTCGAGGTATCGCACGCCCTGGTGTTACCGCTGCCGCTCGCATTGCAATACACGGAAGCGCACTGCGTAAATCCGGCCCACGCGTCCATCGCGGCGGCGGCCTCGGCGTACTCGTTCCCGCTGCAGTCGTTTATCGTTTCCGTAAGGTTTCCGTTGTTATTTCCGCAGAGCTGATCGTAAACCGTGCTTATCTGCGTATTCGTCAGTCCCGCCGGCCCGCCCCCGGGGGGGCTCTGTATACAGCTCACGAAGTCGAGCATTTCATTACGGTTCGAAACTATGCCGCTCCCGCCCGCGTTCCGCGAGCCGCATACCGACACACCGGCCACGTTTTCCATGCAGTGCGCGGCCAGCCTCCTGCCTTCGGTGCTCCCGGTCGAATAAATATCCTCGCAGTCGTCAATGACTCCGCCGTCCGTATCCTCGTCCCAGTTCCCGGCCTGCGTGCCGGCCCAGCCCCTCAGCATCGAGCCCGAGTAGTCCGTTATTACGAGCACGTTAGGCTCGCCGCCGACTATCTGGGATATGACGATGTTGAGGTCCTCGATCTCGTTCTTCTTTACCGGCTCACCCCGCGCCCCGGTAACCAGGAGCAGGAGTAAAACGAGGCTGAGCGCCTTTACCCTGTGCATCATGAGTGCGGGTTTTATATTGCGTATCCATTTCAGCATAATCAGCAGTGCTCCTTGCGGCTGTCGATCATATCGGCCTCGGGCCGTCATTGCGAATACATCTGGTTTGCGTTTCCCGGTATGAATGTCTCGAATCCGACCGCAACTTCCGTCCCCGTATTAACGGAAAGGTTCTCATCGTCAGGGTCCTTGTCCATTTTGTCCTTGCCGGTGACGAGGAACGTCACGGGGACGAGCCCCGCCCCGCCCGAAGCGCTCGTGGACATGCTCGTATTCTTGAGCGGCCTTTGAATCGTCTTAGTGATCGGCGGGATTTCTATCAGCAGTCCGTTGTCCTGGCTCCCGTCGAGCACGCGCGGACCGGACCGGCACCTCGCGCACGAGAGCGGATTTTCCTCCGTTCCGCAGTCCCCGATCTCCTCGTTCAGGTAAAGAAGATCGGTGGCGCTCCCGTCACCGAGGCTGACCGTATCCTTGTTCTGAAGAAGGAAGTAAAGCACCTCTATGCCCACGACCTCGAACCTGTTTCTCCCGAGCTGTATGCATCTTTCGGCCGCGAGAAAGGCCTCCTGCCCGCGCTTGTAGTTCGACATGGCCTGGTAATCGTTATTGGAGTTGAAGGAAACCGTAGTCGCTATCACGGACATAACGAGCAGCATAATCAGCGCGAGTATGAGCGCTATCCCTCCTTCGTTTTTTATGGAAGGCATATCATTCTGCTGTGAAAAAATTCTTTTTCCCGGTCTTATCGTCTGGCTCATTCGATTTCCCCTTATCCGAATTCCTCTCTGGCGTGGTTCCTCATGTATATGGTCGTCGAGAGGATGCGGTACGTGAACCCCTCTTCGGGCTCGTTGGTAACCCCCGAAGGGGATTCGACGGTCCTTTCCAAAACGTCGCCTATAGCGGGGATTGCTTGCTCGACTTCCCCGCCCTGCATCGTGCGCGGCTTCGCCTTCGATTTAACGACGAGGTAAATCTCGACGGAGCGTATATCCTGCTCCCTTCCGAGAAGCGTCGAATCCTCAAAATCGGAGAACGTTCCGTCGAGCTCGGAACGGGGCATTCCTACTTTCGTCATGCCGCCGTTTGCGTCCTGAAGATTGAAGACGAGCTGAAAATCCGCTATGCCCGGGGCGTCCGGGCCTCCGGCAATCGGCCGGGCCTCGCCGCCGTTCTGTTCCAGGAGAAGAGCCTTGTTTTCCAGATCTACGCTCAGGGTTTTTTCGCCGACGAGTGTAACCTCCGAGGGCATGGAGGCGAAGGTTTGAAGGAAACCGTAGTTTATGCCGTTTACAGTAATGCCGTTTACGAAATCAGACATGCCGCTGAACGTCTGTACCGGAAGATTGTGGGTTATTATGTTGTCGACGGAGTCTATCGTCGCCGTCTTCGCGGCCCCGTCCACCTCGGCCCTCATTATAACGGAGCACTCGGTGCATCTCGAAGGATCGAGATTGCAGTTTACGGTGTCGTCGGGGCTGCAAAGCGCTGTCCGCGAGCGGAATCCGAGAAGAACCTCGGCATCCTCTTCGGTCTCGCCTATGAGGGTGCTCCCGCCGCCGGGAAACCACTCGCTCGGCAGAAGAAGAACGAGCGGTTCGTTCTGCATGACCTGTATCAACCCCGGCACCGAAGGCAGATTGCCGCCGTCCTGACCGCGCGTAATGTCCCACGTGTATATAGTGACGCAGTCAGGGGGCGAATCCGCCGAGCCCGCATCCGACGTGTTTTCGGTGCAGGGATCGTCTACACCGCTCCCGCCGTTAAAAAATCTTATGGCGAAGGTCTTTCCCTGCCTCGCCCCGGCGTTCCTGATTTCCGACGCCAGAAAATCCAGAGCCGATCTCGCCGTCTGGTCCACGTCGACGGCCTCCTTGGTCGCTCTGAACTGCTTTTGCTGCTGGTTAAGTGCGACAGTCATGCCAGTTATTATCAAAGCGAGGATAGAGACCGAGATCATGAGCTCGATCATCGTAAAGCCTCTATCGCTGCTCTTTTTTCGAGGTGTCGTCATATTTGTTTCCTCATGGAACGTGCGGGACGTTCACGTTGCTCCAGGCCGGTATGAACTGGCTCCAATCCTCCCTGTGGGCGCTGAAAACGAGGTTTTGCGTCGCGAGCGTATCTTTTATGGAGAGGCTTTGAAAGCCCGTGTCGGCGAACTGGCTTTTGGTCTTGACGGCGTAGGTCACCGTGAGCGTCGTAATCGGCGGCTGCCGTGTGTTGTCCGTAACGGAGCCCACCCTCTTCACAACTATCATGGATTCGCTGTCCGCGGCGGCGGTGCAGATCGGAGCCTCCCGCGAGAAGCTCACTTCGCCGGGATCGAAGCTGTACGGATCGACGACGGCACAGGAGGTTATGGTAGGCGCGGCCGGGTTGGGGGTCACTTCCGCGAGCGGGTCGCACGGACACATATCGCACATTCTGTCGGGATTACCCGACATGCAGTACTGGAGATGGGGCTCGGACGAGCTCCCGGCGTTCAGACGCCCCGCCTGCGCCTCGACGAACGCTATGGAGTTAAGAATATGAGCCCTCTTGACCTCTTCCATGTCGCGGTCGGCTATGAACTGTATAACGTTGGTAGCGACGGTCCCCTGCTCGGCCCTCTGCTTTTGCCTGAGGGAAAGGTACTGCATCTGCGCCATGGCCAGAAAACCGAGCGCCATTATGGATATGGCGATTATTATTTCGGTGAACGTGAAGCCGCGCTGATTCCGTAATAAGGACATAGCTCTACCTTTTGAATAATAAGGCAATTATGATGCCACCACTATCATATACGCAACCGATTCTAATTATAGATTTTTTTTCGAAAAAGAGACAGAAATCGCCGCCCCGAAACGCAAAATTTGCCCGAATTGCGCAAATTCTTGCATAAGGGCTTATCCGCCCGGCAAAGAAAGCGGGATTCACACGTACCGAAAAGCGAGCGAAGGTCAGGACTTTTCTTCGTACCTCGGGAAGAGGCCTGCCCCTTTTTCCACCTTTAGTCCCGGCTCGACCATGCCCCACGAGCGGGCGGCTTCGAGGCTCGGCTTCATCCCGCCGAGTCCCAGGCGCTTCAGTATCTCGCCCGACGTCCGCGGCATGAACGGATGGACGAATATGGAGACGACCGCAATAGACTGGGCCACGGTCCAGAGAACCGTGTCGAGCCTTTCGCCCTTCCCTTCCTTGGCTAATGTCCACGGAGCCTCGTCGTCGACGTATCTGTTGACGAGGGCTATGTAATCCCATACGGCCGAAAGGGCCTTGTGGAACGCTATCTCGTCCATGGCCCTTTCGACCTGCTCCGAAAGCTCGATAGCCCCTTTCTTTATATCGTCGTCGGCCGGGGACGGCTCCCCCGGGGCGGGGACGCTTCCGCCCCTGTACCTCTCTATCATGCCGAGGGTCCTGCTTACGAGGTTCCCGAGGCCGTTCGCGAGCTCGCCGTTCACCCTCGATATTATGGCGCTCTTCGAAAAGTCGCCGTCCTGGCCGAAGGGGATTTCACGGAGGAGAAAGTACCTGAACACGTCCGAGCCGAATTCCTCGGCGACCTGGTACGGGTCGACGACGTTTCCGACGGACTTCGACATCTTCTCGCCCTCGACGGTCCACCACCCGTGGGCGAACACGGTTCTCGGGAGAGGGAGCCCGGCCGACATCAGGAACGCCGGCCAGTATACGGCGTGGAAGCGGAGTATGTCCTTTCCGACGAGGTGCACGTCCGCCGGCCATATGCGGGCGAACCTCTCCGGGTCGTCCGGGAACCCCGCCGCCGTAAGATAGTTCGTAAGTGCGTCGAACCACACGTATATGACATGCCTCGGGTTTCCGGGGACGGGTATCCCCCAATTGAAGGTAGTACGGCTGATGCTGAGGTCTTTCAGGCCGCCCTCGACGAACCTCGCGACCTCGTTCATGCGGTAGGACGGCTGGACGAACTCCGGGTGCTTTTTGTAATAATCGAGGAGCGCGCCCCCGTACTTCGAGAGCCTGAAGAAGTAGCTCTCCTCCTTCACCTTTTCGACGTGCGGCCTCTTGTCCTCGGGGAGGCTCATTATCTCCTCGTACTGGAGATCGGTTATGTACGCCTCGTTCCGGACGTCGTACCATCCCTCGTACTCGCCGAGGTAAATGTCCCCGGCCGCCTCTATCCTCTCGAATATCTCGACTACAGCCTTTTCGTGCCTCTTTTCGGTCGTCCGTATGAAATCGTTATTCGTTATGTCGAGCGCGGGGGTCAGGTTCTCGAATCTCTTTACGACGCGGTCGGCGAGCTGTATAGGCGTCTCGCCGCGCGACTCGGCCGTCCTCTCTATCTTCTGCCCGTGCTCGTCCGTCCCCGTGAGGAAAAAGACGTCCTCGCCCTTGAGCCTCTTCCACCGGGCAATGGCGTCGGCCGCGATCGTCGTATAGGCGTGGCCGATGTGGGGCACGTCGTTCACGTAATATATAGGCGTCGTGACGTAAAAGGTTTTGGCCATCTAGGCTCTGTCTCCGATGTTCGCGTGGCGCCGGTCCGGATTCCCCGAAGGAGCGGGACCTCCACCCTGTCTTCGCGCAAGTTTTATAAACAGGTTTTCGAGCGCGAGCCTCGTATTGGCGTTCGCACGGACTATATCATACCAAGTTTTTTCCACTTGTCTCTGCTTCTCCATGAGCGAGGGCACGTCCATGCCCTCGGCGAGGGCAGCGAGCTCGTCCTTCATGTCGATGTTACACACATCGTCGTAGCCTATCTTAAGAAGCGCGATATCCCGGAGCCAGAGGGAGACGAACCTGAAAGCGAGGTCGAGCTTCGCCGGGTCTTCCGATGCGCTTTCGGACAGCTCTTCGGCGAGCGAGGTGATGCCCGTGGCCGAGCCCGCGCTCATGCCGCCGAGGGCGGAGAGAAGCTCCCTCCTCCATTCCATCGTTTCGGCGTCCAGCCTGAGCGCCGCGCCGAGGCTGCCCGAGGAAACGCGGGCGTAGAGCCCGGCCTCGTCCGGCGTCAGCCCTGCCTTCTCCGCGAGCGCGCCCGCTATATAGCGCTCGGGCAGGGCGCCGAAGTTAAGCGGCTGGCACCGGGAGCGTATCGTCGGCAGGAGAGCTCCCGGCCGCGACGTGACGAGAATGATGATCGACGCGGGCGGCGGCTCTTCGAGGGTCTTGAGGAAGGCGTTCTGCGCGCTGTTGTTGAGCTTTTCGGCCTCGTCCACTATGACGACCTTGAACCTCCCTTCGAAGGGTTTTAAGTACAGCTTCTCCTCGATCTCGTCCCGCACCTGGTCGACTTTGATATTCCTTACGCCCGCGAACTCGACCATGGCGACGTCCGGGTGTATGCCCTTTTCGACCTTCCTGCACGAGCCGCAGCCGCATTCGGCCGAGCCGGCTCCGCCGGACGTGCAGTTGACTATCCCGGCGAATTCGATCGCGACGAGCTTCTTCCCGACGCCGTCCGGCCCCGAGAACAGATAGGCGTGCGAGACCACGTTCTCGGCGGCCGCGCGCCGCAGTATCTCTCTCTGGAATTCGTGCCCTGCTATGTTAGTCGTCATGAATAGAATGCTTCCGGGAAATCTGCCGGATAAAAGAAAATATCATAAAGCGGTCAGGAGATTAAGCGGAGAAGGACGGCAGACTTTATTTCCTCGTGTATGGACGCTGCGTCCCGGGCGGCGTTTATCTTGATAATCCTGTCCGGGTCGCGGCGCGAAAGGAGGAGGTATCCCTGCCTTATGAGCTCGTGAAACTCGACCGGCTCTTCGTCCATCTTCGTCGTGTCTCCCCTTCCCCTCAGCCTCGAAAGCCCCTCCCTCACGGGCAGATTGAGGAGGAACGTCATGTCGGGCGTCGTGTCCCCGGCCGAGGCCTTCGCGGTCTTCGTGACGAACCTCATGTCGAGCTTTCGGCCGTAGCCCTGATAGACTATCGTCGAGTCGTAAAACCTGTCGCATATGACTATCTCGCCGTTCCTGAGCCTGGGCTCGATGTAATCCTTTACGTGCTGGGCGCGGTCGGCGCAAAAGAGGAAGAGCTCGGCGAGCGGGTCGAGCTCGAGGTCCCTGTCCTCTAGAATAATCGTGCGTATCAGGTGGCCGAGCTGCCCCCATCCGGGCTCGCGGGTCAGTGAGGCCTTGTACCCCTTTTCCTTGAGCGCGTCCCTCAGCATCTCCGCCTGCGTGCTCTTGCCGCTCCCTTCTATACCTTCGAATGTTATAAGCATGTGTTCTCGATTTCCTCTCGGATGGATGAGTCGTTTACAAGTCAGACTATGGGCATATCGGGTTCCGGCGGATACAGGCGCGTCCGCACTTTCAGAGAATGTACCATAATATAGATGAAAGATAAAAGAGGCTCATTTCTTCCTGCCGGCAGCTTCCATGAGCGCCCTTAACTCGCGCTCGCGCATGTTCCTCCACTTCCCCAGCTGAAGCCCCCCCAGCTCGACGGGGCCGACCGCTATACGCTTCAAGCGCCAGATTCTGTGGCCGAAGGCCTCGAAGAATCTTTTCACGAGGTGGTTCCTGCCCTCGTGAAAGGCAATCTCGAACGTGGTAAAGCCCTTTTTTCTCTCGATAATCTTCACGGAATCGGGCTTCGCGGGCCCGTCTTCGAGCTCGGCTCCGTGCATCATGGACCGGGCGACACTTTCAGGGGCGTCCCCGCGGACGACAGCCCTGTAGACCTTCAGAAGCTCGTACCTCGGGTGGAGGATCCTGTTCGCGAGCTCGCCGTCGTTCGTAAGGATTATAAGCCCCTCGACGTCGTAATCGAGCCTGCCCACGGGATAGACCCTCTCGGGCACGTCGCTTATCAGCTCGTCTATGGTCTTTTTATCGTCCTGCCCCTCGCCTATGGCGGTAACGTATAGCCTCGGCTTGTTGAGGACTAGGTACCTGTGCGTTTCCGGGGTTACGGTGAGTCCGCCTACCTCGACCCTGTCCCTCTCGGGGTCTATCGTCCGGCCGAGCTCCTTCTCGACGACGCCGTTAACCTTCACCCCGCCCGACGCTATGAGCTCGTCCGCCTTCCGCCGGGACGCGACCCCGCACATCGAAAGGTACTTGTTGAGCCTTAGCTTCAAAGAACATCTCCGGGGCCGGCGTCGGCAAGAGACGCGGCGGGCGTTTCCGCCCCGTCACTTCGCATATATCGCCTCGCCCCTGGCCCAGTACTGCCCTTCCCTGCCCCTGAACGCGAACTTCACGTAGTCCCCGCTCTTGTCCATCATGTATACCTTCTCGTTCCCCGTGAGCTGTATGCAGCCCTCCCCTTCGATGATGCTCCGCGCGAGGGCGTCGCTTCCGCCCTCGACGAACTCGTAGTACTTCTGGATCGCCCTTTTGTCCGTGCACGCCGGATAACCGCTTTCGGTAAAGCACTCCTTATCCATGAGCTTGCATGGAGTATTGTCGGACATGGCGGCCCCTGCGTAAAGATAGACCAGCCCTAACAGCACGAGGAAAACCGAAACCCGTAAAGCGCCTGAAGACGAACCTGACATTTCATTTCTCCAACATGTGTGGTGCGGCCGGTTTTTACTGAATGGCCATGTTCTGCTTTTTGTAGTCCGATGGTGGCACGAACTCCGAGGCATCGACTGTCGTCTTCTTCGAAGAAGAGAACGTCGATACGGATTCCTTCTCGCCGTCGTCGAAGTCGATGGTCTCGACGGGGAAGCCGTTTAGCTCCCTTAACCGGGAAAAAACGTTCTCCTCGAACTCGACCTGCGAGCCCACTGGGTTTCCGGGTATGGAGAACGATTTCATCATACTCTCCATGGAATCGGCCATCTGCATCATAAGGCTCATCATCTCCTGCCCGCCTTCTATGTTGCCCCACTGGGTGACGCAGTATTCCCTCACCTTCTCGGCACCTTTTAAAACGTCGTACTTTTCGCAGGCAACGCCGTTCACCTCCCCCTTGCCCGTTTTCTTGAGTACAGGCTCGACGTAGTCGCCGCCGCCCATGCCCATCATCTGCTTCATCTGCTCCCTCTGTTCCGGCGGGAGGTTCTGGAGCTGCGCCTCCATCTGCTTCATTGCCTCGCCGAGCTTGGCCGAAAGCGCCGACATCGTGGCCTCGTCCAGGACTACGAACGTCTTGTCGTCGTGGTCGATCATTATCATTTCCTTGCTCGCGCCCCTGTAGATCATAGAGCCGTCGAGCCTGCCGCCGTCCTCGTACATGTCCATCCTGAGGTCGCTGCCCTTGACCTTGCCCTTTATCTGCCCCGTGGATTCGGGGTTAAGCTCCTTCTGCTCGATCTCGAAAACGACGTCGGCGTACGCCGAGGCCGTGAATAATAGTGCAACCGCGAAAGATGAAATCAGTCTCCTCATCATGGTCCCTCCAGCCATTTTTTGCCTTCTATTCTAACACAGAATGCCCCGAATTCACCGGACGCTTGCAATTCCCGGCGGAGCTTCTACGCACGGCGTCCGGATTCTTGACAATTCCCCGTTACCACTTAATCTAATTCTGTGCTTAACGATTACGTTCCCGTTTTATTAATTCTCATACTCGCTATAGTACTCGCCGCCGCAATGCTGGGGCTGTCGGCCATGCTCGGCCCGAAGCGCAGCTCGAAGAGAAAGCTCGCCCCGTACGAGTCCGGGATTCCGCCCACGGGCGACACGCGCGGGAAGTTCTCGATCAAGTACTATCTCGTGGGGGCCCTGTTCATACTGTTCGACATAGAGGCCGTGTTCCTCTTCGCATGGGCGGTGGTGTACAAGGACCTCGGCATGCTCGCATTTATAGAAATACTGGTTTTCCTCCTCGTCGTTCTCGGAGGATACTTTTACATCGTTAAGAAGGGAGCCCTCGAATGGGAGTAAACGCAGACCCCGCTCTCGGCGGAGAGGGGTTTCTTACGACGACGATAGAGGCCTTCGCCAACTGGGGAAGGAAGAACAGCCTGTGGCCGATGCCGTTCGGAACGGCGTGCTGCGCGATAGAGATGATGGCCGTTTTCGCTTCGAGGTTCGACCTCTCCCGCTTCGGGGCCGAGGTCGCGAGATTCTCGCCGAGGCAGGCCGACCTCATGCTCGTATCGGGCACCATAACGTATAAGATGGCCTCCGTCTGCAGGCGCATATACGACCAGATGCCCGAGCCCAAGTGGGTGATCGCAATGGGGTCGTGCACGTGCGGCGGTGGGCCGTTCGACAGCTACGCGGTCGTCCAGGGCATCGACGAGTTCCTGCCTGTGGACGTTTACATAGGCGGGTGCCCCCCGAGGCCCGAGGCCGTCATCGACGCCGTAATGAAGATACAGAAAAAGATCGAGCTCGAAGGGGCCCCTATTCTATGAGCCTCGACATCGACTCCATAATATCCGCGCTCAACAACGAATTCCCCGGAAGCGTAACCGAAAAGCTCGAATGGAGGGGCGAGACCTCGCTCGTCGTGGACAAGGGCCGCATAAAGGCTATCTGTGCACGGCTTAAGGAATCGCACGGATTCGCGTTCCTGGCCGACCTCACGGCTGTGGATTATCTAAGGGTCAGGAGCCCGCGCTACGAGGTCGTCTACCACGTGCACAGGTTCGGCGAGGAGTACGACGAGAACGTGAGAATAAGGCTCAAGGCCGGGGTCGAAGACGCGGACTCGCCCGAGATAGATTCGGTCGTGCCCGTCTGGGGAGGGGCCGACTGGCTCGAAAGAGAGGTTTACGACATGTTCGGCATCGTGTTCAACGGCCATCCGGACTTAAGACGCATACTCATGCCGGAGGATTACGAGCCCTTCCCGCTCAGAAAGGATTTCGACGTCAGGGACAGGGAGGCCTCGAAGAGGTCTTTCCGGAGGGCGCTCGAAGAGGGTAACGACTGATGGAAAGGGTCGAATTCGTAACCGACGAATCGGTGGTAGACCCGATTACGGGGCTCAAATCCGAGACCATGATGCTCAACATGGGCCCTCAGCACCCCGCCACGCACGGAGTGCTAAGGGTAGTGCTGCACCTGGACGGCGAGGTCATAGTAAAGGCCGTCCCGCACATAGGCTATCTCCACAGGGGGATAGAAAAGCTCTGCGAGCACATAACCTACCAGCAGTGCCTGCCGTATACGGACAGGATGGACTACCTGGCCTCCATATGCAACAACATAGGGTTCGTCCTCGCCGTGGAAAAACTCCTCGGCGTACAGGACGCCATACCCGAAAGGGCGAAAACAGCCGAGGTGATACTGTTCGAGCTCGGGCGTATAGAATCGCACCTGGTCGGCATAGGCACCAACGCGCTCGATCTGGGCGCGATGAGCGCATTCCTCTACTGCTTTAAGGAAAGGGAGAGGATATACGAGATACTCGAAACGGTATGCGGGGCGAGGCTGACGACTTCCTACCCCAGGGTGGGCGGGCTTCCGCTCGACCTGCCGGACGATTTCGAGGAGAAGGTAAGGAATTTTCTTAAGGTGTTCCCGAAAACGCTCGCCGAGGTGGACAAGCTCCTCACCAGGAACAAAATATGGATCGAGAGGACGAAGGGCGTCGCCTACATCAGCCCCGGCGACGCCATAGACCTCGGGCTCACCGGCCCTGCCCTCCGCGGGAGCGGCGTGCCCTACGACATCAGGAAAGCCACCCCCTATCTCGGATACGAAAACTACGATTTCGACGTCCCCGTCGCAACGGAAGGCGACGCCTACTCGCGCTATCTCTGCAGGTTCGAGGAAATGAACCAGAGCCTCCGCATAATAACGCAGGCAATCGACAACCTTCCCGACGGCCCCTACGCAGCCGACCTTCCGGACGTCGTTCTTCCGGAAAAGAAGCTCACCTATACGAAGATGGAATCCCTCATCAGGCACTTCGTCCTCGTATACGAAGGCTTCAAGCCCGAGCCGGGCGAGGTGCAGCACGCCGTCGAAAACCCGAAGGGCGAGCTCTCGTACTACCTTATAAGCGACGGCTCCGGAAAGCCCTACAGGATGAGGGTCAGGGGACCGTCCTTCGTCAACATGCAGGCCCTGTCGAATATGGTCGAGGGGAGCCTCATCGCCGACGTCATAGCCGCCATCGGGAGCCTCGACATCGTCCTCGGCGAGATAGACCGCTAAGCCTGTATTTCCCGCACAATCTCAGGATTCCAGCAAGAAGCCTTCGAGACACGTCCTGACGCAGCCATGTCCGAACGCGCCCCTACTCGCATATCGGGAATTTTGTCGAGCGAAAGATCAGAGGGACGACCAGCACTTGGTCGCGAGCGGGTTATAGTCGCCGTTGTGGACGTGGACACAGAGGCTCTGCCCGAGGTTCGTCTGGGCGAGGATAATCACCTGCTCTGCGATGGACCTGGCTTCGGCGGCGTCTACCCCGTCCGCGTATACCCACAGGTCGAGCGGCGACTGCCACGACGCCTGTATGACGTTGGGGAGCGACTTGACCTCGGCGGCGAAGCTTTCCTGCGCCTGGTTTACGGTGTAGGCGCGGGAGACTGCGGGCATAGCAAGGCAGAAGAAGAACGCCGTCAGAAGGAATCGATTAAGAATGCGGAGCCTCATCGCTCACCCTCCCTGTGCTCGCCCCGTTACCGGCCCACCGTCATTGACCCATAGAGGGGGGCTTTATGACCTCTACCCCGTCCGGCACGTTGAAGACGAAGAGCGAATCGGGAACGCCCTTGTCCACGGAAATATCCGTCAGGTTCACCGTCGTCAGGTTGCCGTAAGGATCGTAAAGGTACATCGTATTTACGAGCATCGTGTTTTTATCCACGGCGATCGTGACCTTATTATAACCCTCTTCCTCGGTTTTCGGCTTGAGGTCGAGTAAATAGCTCCCGGCTTCGGCGGAGCCGTTCTGGGCGAAGCTGACGTCGAAAAGCTCCTTTATCTTGCCAAGCCCCGAAAGTAGAGTCGAAGTGGTTTCGGTGTCCGACACTCTGCTCAGCGGGGACTCGATGACCTGCTTCTCCTCCTGGCTGTAGTACCAGAGTGTATTGCCGTCGGACACGATCTCGTCCTTTGCCGGGGTGTGGTAGTTCCACCTCATCTTGCCCGGTTTCTTGAACCACACCTCTCCCTCGGCCTTCTGCACCTTGTTAAGGGCCTTCACCTCGGCCTCCTGCGAGAAGTCCGCGTGAAAGTCGCTTATCTGCTCGTACTTTTTCTGCACCTTGTCCACGACGGAATCGAGCCCGTCGTCGGCAGGGGCCGCCTGCGGCGCGGAAAGAAGGAACGCCGCGGCGAGTATGAATATAACCGGTTTTATTTTTTTCAATTCGTATGCCTCTCGTCAAGCTGACTTGGATCTATATAAACCTCTCTCGGCTTGCCGGCGACCTCCTGCGGGCCGACGACGCCTTCCTTCTCCATTATCTCCACTATACGCGCCGCCCTGTTGTATCCGATTTTGAGCTTCCGCTGGAGCATGGATATCGATGCCTGCCCTGTTTCGGCGATCGTGCGAAGTGCCTGGTAGTAAAGCTCGTCCTTCTCGGCGTCGAGCTCGTCCGAATCCTCGCGGGCCTCGATGAACGTAATCTCCTCGTTGTAAACCGGCGCGCCCTGGGATTTGACGTGCTCCGTTATCGCTTCCCTCTCCTCGTCGGATATAAGAGCCCCCTGTATACGGAGGAGCTTCGAGGTGCCGGGCTCCAGGAACAGCATGTCGCCCTTCCCGAGGAGCCTTTCCGCCCCGCCGGCGTCGAGAATTATTCTCGAATCTATCTTCGACGACACCAGGAACGATATCCTCGCCGGGAAGTTTGCCTTTATAAGGCCGGCCACGATGTCGGCAGAGGGACGCTGCGTCGCGACGATAAGGTGTATGCCCGCGGCGCGCGCCTTCTGCGAGAGCCGCGTTATCGACTCCTTTATCTCGCTCGGGGCTATCATCATGAGGTCGGCGAGCTCGTCGAGGACGATGACGATATACGGGAGGAGCTTCTCCCACTTGTCCTCGGTCTGGAGTTTTTCTACGTTCCTGTTGTGGGTTTCTATGTCGCGGACGCCTTCCTCGGATAAAATCCTGTACCTCTTTTCCATCTCCTCGACGGCCCACTTGAGCGCGGCCGCCGCCCTCTTCGGCTCCGTCACGACAGGGTGGAGGAGGTGCGGGATGTCTTCGTAGACGGAGAGCTCCAGCATCTTCGGGTCGATCATTATGAACTTGAGCTCGTAGGGGCTCGCCTTGTAGAGCATGCTTGTTATTACCGCGTTTAGGAGGACGCTCTTACCCGAGCCCGTCGTGCCGGCTATCATGAGGTGCGGCGCGCGCCTGAGGTCCATGTAAAACGGCAGTCCCGAGATATCCTTTCCGAGTGCGAGCGTCAGCATGGACTTACGCCTCGAGAATTCGGAATCTTCCAGGAGCTCCCTCAGGACGACCGTCTCCCTCGTCGCGTTCGGAACCTCTATGCCTATGACGTCCTTCCCCGGTATCGGGGCGATGATTCGTATGCTGAGCGCCGAAAGGCCCATGGCGAGGTCTCCTTCGAGGGCCGCTATCCTGTTTATCTTTATGCCCGGCGCGGGCTTGTACTCGAACATCGTTATCACGGGGCCGGGCCGTATCTCGGTCACCTTGCCTGAAACGGAAAAATCGCGGAGCTTCTCTTCTATGAGCCTCGCCTTCTCGTATACGGCGTCCCTGTCGAGGACTACCCCCGAATCTACCTTGGAGTCGAGAAGGTCCAGCGGGGGGAGCTTGTAGTCCTTGTGTATGACTTCTTTCTTGGGCATGAAGTCTTCGAGCTCCTTGGGTTTCGGGTGCTCGAACACTATCTCGGGCACTTCCTCGATCCCGGCGTAGGCTTCGTCCTCGTCCCCTACGTAATCGTCGAAGAAACCGGGGGATTCGGCGGACTTGTGCTTGCCGTTAAGCCGTACGGAGCCGTTCGCCTTCTTCTGGACGGTCATGGAAGCCTGCCTGGGCCTCGGCCGCGCGAGGGATTCCCTGAGCTCGGACAGCGATTCCCCGAGCTTGTACAGGAGGTATCTCGTTCCGGCGTATGTCATACCTGCGACGTACATGGATGCATCTCTTACTGCGCCTATTATGTCGGACAGTCCTATGCCCGATATTATTATTAAACTCACGATAAGGAATAGGGTTACAATCAGGTACGAGCCCACGTTCCCGGCGACGCCGTTACGGAGCAAATCGGCAAGCGCGAATCCCGCAAATCCCCCCGCCGGCGCGAAGCCCAAAAGGGCCTCCTCCCCGTACAAAAGACCGAGGAGCGCCATCACCGCGAGCAGCAGCAGGAACGCCGAGATCGTTTTCCTGTAGAGGTTCCCCCCCAGGCTGTTCCTGAAGACGATGATGGACGTGTAGAACAGCACCAGCGGGAACGCGAAGGCGCATACGCCGAACGCCTTACCGAGAAAACCCGATATGTAGAGCCCGACCGCGCCCATGGCCCCCCTGACGTCGGTGCCGGTCTCGGCGCTGTAGAAGACGAGGCTCAGGGCCGAGAAAAGTCCGATTGCGAAGAGTAGCGCCGCTACGATTTCGCGCGCCACGAAGTCCGGCGCGTCCTGGCGGGTGTTTATTTTCTTTCTAGCCATCGATTCTTAAAGCTAATTATACAATATACGGGATAAGTTATCAAAATTGTTGATTTTAAATATTACACGAGATATCCGGCGCAAAAAAGAGGGCAAGCGGCTCAAAAACCGGGACGAGCGAATCGCCCCAGCGTCGCCGGAATTGTGCGAAATATCGTGTTTTCAGAGATGCTTAGGAACGATTTCAACCGCCGCCAAAGGCGACCAGCACGGAGCCGGCGGCCTTTATGGCGAGGTCCCACGAGTCCAGCGGGAAGATGCCGAGGAGGAGCGTTCCCGCCGCCAGCACCACGAGCGCTATCGAAGACGCCAATTTAAACGACGGGAAGGAAACGGTCTCTTCCTTCATGTACGCGTAAACCAGAACCTTCAGGTAATAGTAAGCGGAGACGACGCTGCTCAGTATGCCTATTACCGCGAGCCAGTAGAACCCGGCCTCGACGGCAGACAGAAAAACGCGGTACTTGGCGAAAAAGCCGAGCGTCGGCGGTATGCCCGCGAGCGAAAACATGAAGACCCCGAGCGCGAGCGCAACGAACGGCCTCCGGCTCCAGAGCCCGGCTATGTCCTCGAACGTCTCGCAGTCCTTTCCGTCGCGGGAAAGGTATGAAAGTACGCCGAACGCGCCGAGGTTCATGAACGTATAGGCGAACAGGTAATATATGACGCTCCCCAGGCCGAGCTCGCGTCCGCCGTATGCCGCCACGACGCCGACGAGGACGTACCCCGCGTGTGCTATGCTCGAATACGCCAGCATGCGCTTTATGCTTTTCTGCGTGATGGCCGCGATGTTGCCGACTATCATCGTGAACACCGCCACTATCCAGAGTACGGGCATGATGCTTACCTGCATCTGGTAGAGGCTCTCGAATATGACGCGGAGTAGTATCGCGAACGCAGCGGCCTTCACCCCGACGGACATAAAAGCCGTCGCCGTCATGGGCGCGCCTTCGTATACGTCCGGCACCCACTGGTGGAGCGGAAAAGCCCCTATCTTGAATATGAATCCGACCAGGACGAGCGCGCTTCCGGCTACGAAGAGAGGGTTGCCCGCATCGTATTTCGAGAGTATTTCCGAGAAGTAAATCGAGCCCGAAGCGCCGTAAAGAAGCGCTATCCCGTAAAGGAGTATCGCCGACGAGAAGCCGCCTAAAATGAGGTACTTTATTCCCGCCTCCGTCGAACGGGCGGACTCGCGCTGAAACGCGGACAAGACGTAAACCGATATCGACATTATCTCGAAGCCGAGGAAAAGCGACATGAATTCGCGCGCCGAGGCGAGGATCATCATGCCCGACGTCGAAAGGACTATGAGGGCGTAAAACTCAGTCGTATAATGGCTGGCATGCGAGGACAGGTAGTCCTTCGAAAATATAACGGCGACAAAGGCGCCAAGAAGGAATATTACGTTGAAATAGGCCGCGAACTGGTCCAGTGAAAGAGCCCCCGAAAAGGCCGTTTCGTCTATGCCGAAGCGCTTCAGATTAAGCGCGAAGGCGACGGCGAGTCCGATGAGGGCGAGCCAGAAGAGGTTCTTTTTCGCCCCGCCCTTGAGCACGGGATCGATCACAATCAGCAAGACACCCGTCAGTATCAGTGAAACTTCGGGCCCCAGAAGTAGAGTGCTCTTAAAAACCTCGCTCAAATTCATCGAGTGATTCTCCGCCGATACCGAATGTTTACAGGTGACTGCGAGCTGGACATGAAAACGAGTTTAGTATGTGGGAGGTCCGGGGGGTTGTCAAGCCGCCGTCCGGCGCACCACGCGCGCCGGATATCGAAGTAGCCGCCTCTTGCCATTACCACCCTGCCGTGCCTCCACCCCTGTCATTCCCAACGGTTCTGAGCGCGCGCAAGAACCGGTCGCCGCCACCTCACAGCGCAAGCGCTCATCCGGTACCGCTCGCAACTTACCTTCTTTAGCATCAAGCTTGTATCGGGAATCCAGCCTTTGTCTTTCATCCTTTTATCCCCTTTAGAAAAAAGGGGGAACGAGTGGGGATTTATAAATTCAGTATTCCGTACTAGTTATCAGTCCTCGAAAACCTCTATCGGCGCTTCGTTGAATTTGGAATCGAAGTCTTCGAGTATCCAGGCGCGGGCGTCGTTGTATTTGCCCCCGTTTATGGAGAAAATGAGATAAACCCATTCCGGCCAGGCGTTCACCCTGTCCGTCTCCGACGCTATGGAGGGATGGTCGGGGTGGGAATGATAGACGCCGAGGATTTCGAGCCCCTCTTTCCGGGCCCACTCGTCGGCCTCCTTGAACGATACAGGGTCGAGCTCGTACCTGTCGTGGGCCCTTTCGGTGTTGAGGTTACGGCACTCGCGGAAGTTCGTTATGCGCCCGTCGCCGCCCAGGAGGACGCCGCAGATTTCGTGCGGGAACCCCGCCTCCGCGTGCTTTATCATGCCGTCGTATGCCGACCTCTTGATCTTTACCACCATATGCCTCCGCTCAGATATCGATATCCACCGTCGGGGAAGAGAGTGACGAGGACGCCTTCCTTAAGCTTCTTCGCGTATTCGAGCGTCGCGTATGCGACAGCGCCGCCCGAGTGCCCGACGAAAATCCCTTCCTTTTTAAGCAGGGCCTTCATGACGTCGTACGCGTCTTCGGTGTGTACCCTTATAAGCTCGTCGGGGAAGGCCGCGTCGTATATGCCCGGGACTATGGACGATGGCATGTGCTTCATGCCTTCGAGGCCGTGGAGAGCCTCCGCCGGCTCCACCGCTATGCCCCTTATTTCGGGATTGAGCTCTTTTAATTTTTTCGTCGTGCCCATGAACGTGCCGCTCGTGCCGAGCCCGGCGATGAAGTGAGTAACCTTGCCGCGGGTCTGCTCCCATATTTCGACGGCCGTGGAGTCGGCGTGCGACTGGGGATTCATGGGGTTATTGTACTGGTCGGGCATGAAGTACTTCTCCGGCTCCTCGGCCTTAAGCTTCCTCGCGAGCCTTATCGCGCCGTCCGAGCCTTCCAGAGGGTCCGAATATATTATCTCGGAGCCGAACGCCCTGAGCGTATTTTTTCTTTCGATGTTGATGTTCGCGGGAATAACGAGCTCCACTTTGTAACCCAGCGCCGCGCCTATCATGGCGTAGGCTATCGCCGTGTTGCCGGACGAAGAATCCATGAGGACCTTGTCGCGTGTGAGCTCGCCCCTGTCTATGCCGTCGAGCACCATCCAGAGCGCAGGCCTGTCCTTCACCGACCCCCCGGGATTGAACCACTCGGCCTTGGCGTAAACCTCCACCCCCGGACCCAGTCCGGCCGTGACGTGGGTGAGCTTTATGAGAGGCGTATTTCCGACGAGTTCGATTACCGATTGAGCCTGCTTTAATCTTGTGTCGAGAACGTCTCTTCGCGCTTGAACAAAATTCATCAACGACGCTCGATGAGGAGTTTGAAGAAGCTGCCCTCCTGGCTCACGGCCAGGATCTTGTGGCCCTCGGCCTTGATGCTCTTGGGGACGTTCACGAGCGGCTCCCCGTCACGGAGAAGCACCTCCAGGACCTGGCCCGACGTCATGGTTTCGAGCTTCAGCTTCGTCTTCACGTATGTCATGGGACATATCTCTTTCGTAATGTCTATCTGGTTATCCGCTTTATGAGTTTCCATCTTCCGTAAGTTCCCTGCTACCCCTTACAAACATTTGATATTTGATATGTTGAAGGTTACCACACGTCCTTTTCCTCTACAACATGGGGAATGCATTCCGCAGGCAGGCGCGTCCCGCGGCGTGAACACTGGACTAGTGAAAAACACTTGAGAAACGCGGCTATTTATCCTCGGGAGTTATGTCTATGACGGGGCTTTTGAATTCCTTTTTCCCGTCGGGGGGAGAGACCTTCTTTCTCGATACGGACATCTTACCCAGCCAGAAAGCCAGCATTATTATGAGCGCGAGGAGTATGAGCTTCGTCATCAGGCGTCCGCCTTCATCGCGGGGATTTCTGCCCTCTCGCGCCTGTCGTGCCGCGAGCCGAGCCACGTGAGGACGGATTCGAATATAAGCCTCCCGTCCTCCCCGCCGAGCATCTCCTCGGCGCATCGCTCGGGGTGCGGCATAAGCCCGAGCACGTTGCCCCCTTCGTTGCATATGCCGGCTATGTTGTCGATAGAGCCGTTGGGGTTGGCTTCGGGCGCCGCCTCGCCCCCGGGCGTCACGTACCTGAAGACTATCCTCGATCCGTCCTTCAGCTCCTTGAGCCCGGCCTCGGTAGTGAAGTAGTTCCCCTCGCCGTGGGCCACCGGGATCCTGAGCACGTCGCCGACTTCGAGATTACACGTAAACGGCGTGTCGTTCCTCTCGACCCTTATATCCACCCACTTGCATACGAACCTGAGCGACGAGTTCCGTATGAGCGCCCCGGGGAGGAGCCCCGCCTCGACGAGTATCTGAAAGCCGTTGCATATGCCTATGACCGGCCCGCCCTTCGAGGCGAAGCCGGCGACGGCCTTCATCACGGGCGATAGGCTCGCTATGGCCCCCGTCCTGAGGTAATCACCGTACGAGAATCCCCCCGGCACGATAACGGCGTCGAACCTCGAAAGGTCGTCCTCTTGGTGCCACACGAACTCGCACCCTTCGCCGAGAACGTGCTTTACGGCGTGGTAGCAGTCGTGGTCGCAATTGGACCCGGGGAATACTATGACGGCGAACCTATACATTCTTTTCTTCCACCTTGACGTCGAAGTTCTCTATAACGGGGTTCGACAGCAGCTTCCGGCACATTTCGGTCACACGCTCTTCCACGTTTCCCGAGTCGCCGTCCTTTATCGTGAGCTCGATGAGCTTCCCGATGCGGGCGTCCTCTACCTCGCTGAACCCGAGGTTACGAAGCGCCGACAGGACGGACTTCCCCTGCGGGTCGAGGACGACGGGCTTTAACTTCACTTCCACCTTAACTTTATATTCTTTCATGAATTCCGGCTCTCTTTTCGATCCTTTATTTATTCTCCAGGAGGAGCGCGGCGAGCCTTTCGAGCTCGTCCGTGGAGTAGTAATCTATCTCGATTCTGCCCCTGCCGTTATTATATACGATTCTCACCTTGGTGCTGAGGGCGCGCTTGAACTCGTCGGCCAGGCTGCGGATAAAGGGGTCTTCCTCCTTCGCTTCCTCCGCCTTCGCCGCATTCTTCGCCGCCCCCGACATCTTCTTCACGAGAGCTTCCGTATTCCTTACTGAAAGCTTCTGCTTTCGTACCGCGTCGAGCGCCGCTTTCATGTCCGAAGCCGACTCCAGCGACAGGAGCGCGCGGGCGTGCCCGGCCGATATTTCACCCTCGACCAGGGCTTTCTGCGCCTCTTCGGGGAGCCTGAGGAGCCTGAGCTGGTTCGTGACGGTGGATCTGTCCTTCCCGATGCGTGCCGCTACGTCCTCGTGCGTAAGGCCGAAATCCTCTATGAGCTGACGGTAACCCGTGGCCTCTTCTATGGGGTTTAAGTCCCGGCGCTGGAGGTTCTCGATGAGAGCGAGCTCTAGCGCTTCGCTGTCCGTCGCCTCCTTTATTATTATGGGGACCTTGTTGACGCCGGCCTTCTGCGCGGCGCGCCACCTCCGCTCGCCGGCTATGATCTCGTAGCCCTGGCCCGAGCGCCTGACGATGAGCGGCTGGAGAACGCCCTTTTCCTTTATGGAAATCGAGAGCTCCGAGATCGCTTCGTCGTCGAATTCCTTTCTCGGCTGGCGGAGGTTAGGGCGGACGTCGTGTATCGATGCAAGGATGAAACCCGCCGATGCGGTTTCCTTGGGTATGAGCGCGTCGAGCCCCCTACCCAGTGTGGCTTTCTTCAATATTTCCCCCTCCGTTTCGTGCTATTACTTCCCGTGCGAGCGACACGTAGCTCTCGGCCCCGGTGGATTTTATGTCGTAAAGGATAATGGGCTTTCCGTGGCTCGGGGATTCGGCGAGCCTTACGTTTCTGAAGATTACGGATTCGAATACCTCTTCGTTGAAATACGCCCTGAGCTCGTTGGCGACGACGTGGCATATCCTGTTCCGTGAATCGAACATCGTAAGGAGATAACCTTCTACCTTGAGCTCCGGGTTCAGCCTCTGCCTTATAAGCGATATCGTCCTCTGGAGCTGCCCGAGCCCTTCCATGGCGTAGTATTCGCACTGTACGGGGATGAGGACCGAGTCCGCCGCCGTGAGCGCATTTACCGTGAGTATGCTGAGCGAAGGCGGGCAGTCTATCAGTATGAAGTCGTATTCGTGGACGACTTTTTCGATCGCCTGCTTAAGCCTCCATTCGCGGTCTTCCAGGTGAAGCAGCTCGACCTCCGCCCCTGTAAGCTCGGGCGTCGCCGGGACTACGGAGAGGAATCCGCCCAGGGCCTCGGGCTCGACGTCTATCTTGATGTCGGCTATCTCCGCCTCGCCGATGAGGGCGTCGTATATGCTCCTTCGGACCTCTTCCTTGTCCACCCCTACCCCGCTCGTGGCGTTCGCCTGCGGGTCGAAATCTATGAACATGGTCCTCTTCTGGGCGGCCGCCAGGGACGCCGCGAGGTTTATGGCCGTAGTCGTTTTACCGACGCCGCCCTTCTGATTTGCGATACATATGACCTTTGCCATATTCCGCCCGAATGCAACTGAATCTACCCGGCTGTGGGTCTTCCCGCTCCGATGTATCGGCTGTGGATAGCAATGCGATGTATAACCCCGAACCCGTGGATATTACCATATTATCTTTTAACACCCCTCCCCGCAAGACTCGCGGCAAACGAAGAACACGGCTTTTCCGGGCGCCCTGGCTTTTCCCCGTAAATCCCCCGAGTTTCGGCCGGGGGTTGAATTCGGGATTCAAAATATGTAAGCTAGCTCTTCTCTGGACTTACCTGGTGGTTGCCCATTGGGGTCTTGTCTACCAAATTATTCTCGAGGAGAGGTGCATGGATAAGGATCATCTTACCATTATGCTGATTACTCCGGGAAGTAAGGGCCCTAAGGCGCTCAATTTAAAAATTTCCCACCTTAAATTCATCTTTTTCGTATTCTCGGTTTTTACAGTCGCTTCAATCCTGTCTTTCGCTTCCACCTATACCTTTTACAAAGATTCAGAATCAAAAACCAAGTCGGTCAAGAACCTGTCATCGACAATCGACAGGCTGAGCCAGAACCTGACTGAGAACATGGAGACCGAGGCCGACCTCAGGGCAAAGCTCCACGGCATAGAGGCCAAGCTCCTCGAAATGCAGGACATGCTCGACAAGAAAGGCATCAAGAAAGACCTGGCCGTCGGGGGCGAGTTCATACCCACCGACAGGCTCAGCCTATCCTACATCGATTACGTGGAGAGCGACGTAGATGTGCTGTTCGAGACGATGAAGAACCTCCCGCTCGGCATCCCGCTCGAAGGCAAGATAAATTCCGCCTTCGGCTACAGGAAGGACCCGTTTCGTTCGAGGGTCGGTTTTCATTCCGGTATAGACATAGACGCCAGCCAGGGGGACCCGATAGTCGCGACCGCCGACGGTGTCGTGAAAAAGGCGGGCTGGCAGAGCAGCTACGGAAAGGTCGTGGTGCTCGTCCACAAGGACGGCTTCGAGACGCTCTACGGGCACCTCTCGAAGATCACCGTCGAGGAAGGCGACGAGGTGAAGGTCGGCGACGTCATAGGCAAGGCGGGAAGCACCGGAAGGTCGACGGGAACGCATCTCCACTACGAAGTGATGAAAGACGGGAAGAGAGTCAACCCCGCGACTTTCCTGTCGCTGAAATAAGACAATCCGAAACACCCGGCCGTAAGGAAACGATCTTGCCGCCGGGACCGAGGCTGATTCATATACATCCGTAATTTCGGGGGAAGTATCCCTTTCGAGCGAGGTACACCGTGCGAGGAGAAGCCCGCCCTGTGTGACGCTCCATGCCGAACATCCTTCACGGATGCGGCGAAGCGGCTATTCAAATTGTGATAAGTTCTAGAGGGGTGTTTGGAGGGCCGAAGCCTGACTGTTCCCCGGCCCCGAATATTAATGCTCAGTGGTGGTGGCTGTGATCTTCCGACTGCTTGTCCATTCCCTTGACAGGGGCGTTGACGGTTACCTTCCCGGCTTTTTCGAAGTCGAGGACTATTTCTACATTCTCCCCACCCTTAAGCGGCTCCTTAAGCCCTATGAGCATGATGTGATAGCTCCCGGGCTTGAGCTCGACGGTGCCGCCGGCGCTAACCGCAACCCCGTCTACCTTCTCCATCTTTGCGACGCCCTTGTCGTCTACGGAGCTGAGGTGTATCTCGGTCGTTTCCGCCGCCGTGGACGAGGCGCCCGTGATCGTGTCGTCCTCGTCGCCGTTGTTGGCGATCTTCATGTATGCGGCCGTTATCGTCGACGCCGGCGGGACTTCCCTTACCCACGCGTCCGTAACGGTTATCGTATCCTCCGCGTTCGAATAACCGAAAGCAAAAAGTGCAAGCGCTACAGCGAGAAACAGACTCTTCATTTCGTTCTCCTCACCTTGGATTATTTGGCTGTTTTATCAGCCCTCATTAAGGTTTCCTGCCTAGAGTATTTTCTTCAAATCCCCCGCTATGGATTTCGGATCCATCTTGTCCTGCGGGTATCTCAATACGACCTTACCGTTTTTATCGAGAAGATATACGGCCGATGTGTGCCCCATTAGATAACCGGCTTTGGAGTCCGACTCTTCCTTCATATAAAAAGCCCGGAACGAATTCGCGACTTTTTTTATCTCGTCGGGCGTACCCGTAAGCCCCGTGAAGCTTTCGTTGAAATAGGGGACGTAATTCCTGAGCGCTTCGGGGTCGTCCCTCTCGGGGTCTATAGTGACGAAGAGGACCTTGAATTTATCCTTCTCGGCTTCGCCTACCTCTTTGGATACGCCGTTCAGGACCGAGAGCGTGACGGGGCAGATGTCCGGGCAGTGCGTATAGCCGAAGAAGAGGAACACCGGCTCCCCCCGGAAGTCGCTTAGGCTGACCTTGTTGCCGTTCTGGTCCGTGAGGGTAAAGTCCGGAATGTCCATTTCGAGCGAGTTCCCGTAATAATCATCCTTGACCTTATGGTCCCAGAGCTTGTAGAGGATCACCCCCCACCCCGCAGCGACTAAAATGAGCACCACGAACGAAGCGATTATTATATTTTTGCGTCTCATAGCGTTATTTCCCGGTGGAACGGCGAGAATATCTCCAACAGAGTTTATATATTACCCACTAATATTTTCAGCGTCTAAGAAGAATAACGAGCCGGGGTGGATAGGAGGTCATGCCGCGTGAAACCAAAGACTCTCATAAAAACAAAAGGGAATGCCTCGATTGTCTCGCGGGCATTCCCTTTTTAAAGGAGGATGGAGGATGAATTGTTAAGTCTTGCGGTTAAGATTAGTAATAAAAATAAAGTATTTTACTTAAGGTGTCAAGGGGCATTTTTCCGGCGCCACAATAATACCGCAAGCCATTGATATAACTGCATAATATTTGCAAGAAACGGCGCTTCGCACGTCGCTTTTCATTCCCGAGGGCGAGCAGGCATAAAAATTTGATTCCCGCCCGTATCGCTTCTTTCGGCCCGGAGCATTCGGGAGACTTGAAACTTGACGGGCGCGTGATATATTTCAACACTTCTGACGGGCAGGCAGACAACTTGCCCGCGTAAACTAGAGCATTCCATACCGCAAAAATCAGGCGACGTAGCTCAGAGGCAGAGCAGGGCTCTCATAAGGCCCGTGTCGGTGGTTCGATTCCACCCGTCGCCACCATTCCCAACCCTCTTTTCAGTCAGCCGGATAATTTCAGGTTCTTCATACGGAATAAACAGTACCCCTGTAGGCTTCTCTGTAAGAAGAGGTGACGAATGGAATCCGTAAACAAGTGCGGCGGCCCCCGGGGAACAGGCATCGGGTGCGCCGGCGGCCAGGGACAATCGAAAGACGGGCTTCTAAGGCTCATACGCCTGCTCGGCGATATGCGGGGAGAGATGCTCCGCTTCGCGTCGGATTGCCGGGGCGCCGCCCTCGGCGAAGTAGACCCGGCATACGTGAGAAGCGCCGAGAACCTCCTTCACTACCTGGCGCTCAGGCGTCACGACCTCCGGGAGCTCCAGTCCGAACTGGCCGAGCTCGGCCTTTCCTCGCTCGGGCGCTCGGAGTCCCACGTGATGGCCACGATAGAATCGGTGCTTAAGACCCTTTGCCTGGTGGCCGATTGCCCTCCCGAGGTTTCCGAAGATGTGACCACGCTCGATTTTAAATCGGCGAAACGGCTCCTCGAAGAGCATACCGAAAGGCTCCTCGGACCAATGCCCGAAGGGCGGAACGTCTATATAATGGTGACGATGCCGAGCGGCGCGGCGGAAGACTACGCGCTCGTCCGCGGCCTTCCGGAGAGCGGCATGAACTGCATGCGCATTAACTGCGCCCACGACGACCCGGAGAAATGGACCGGCATGATCGGCAACCTGAGGCGCGCGCAGGAGGAAACGGGAAAGCCCTGCAAGATCATAATGGACCTCCCCGGCCCCAAGCTCCGGACAGGGCGGCTCCGTCCCGGGCCGCGCGTTCTTAAATACCGCCCCGTGCGGGACGCGTACGGCAGGGTAACGAAACCCGCGAAGATATTGCTCAGGGCCGAGGGCTCGCCCGGGCCCGAAGACAGAGGCGCTTACGACGCCGTCGTGACAGTCTCCGGCGAATGGCTCAAGAAGATTCACCTGGGCGGCACGGTCAGGTTCGTAGACGCGCGCGGCTCCAGGCGCTCGATGAGGATTACGGCGTGGACGGAAGAGGGGTTTCAGGCGGATGCCGTCAGGACAGCCTATATAACCCCCGAGACGCTCCTTCGCCTGAAAAAGAGAGACGGCCTCGGCGCGTGGAGGACAAATGCAGGCGGAATATCCCCGCAAGAGAACTTCATTACTGTCGGCACGGGCGACGCACTTATACTGACGGGAAGCTCCGAGCCCGGCTCCCCCGCGGAACGTGACGCCGACGGGAGGGTGACGTCACTGGCTGTAATCGGCTGCATGATCCCGGAGATACTCGGCGACGTAAACGCGGGCGAGCCCGTCTGGTTCGACGACGGGAAGATAGGCGGCGTTGTCGAGGAGAAAACCGGCGGCGGGCTCAGGATCCGCATTACCCATACGAGCTCTGAGACGGCTAAGCTCGGAAGCGACAAGGGCATCAATTTCCCGGGGAGCAAGCTCGACCTGCCGGCGATTACGCCCGAGGACGTTTCGATTCTCGAATTCGTCTCGGAGCATGCCGACATAGTCGCCATGTCGTTCGCGAATACGGCCGAAGACGTGAAGTCGCTTCTCGCCCACATAAAACGCCTGGGCAAAGGCGAGCCCGGAATCGTGCTCAAGATCGAGACGCGCCGCGGTTTCACGAACCTGCCGGCCATGCTTCTCGAAGCAATGAAGAGCCCGTCCTGCGGCGTGATGATCGCGCGCGGCGATCTCGCTGTCGAGACGGGATTCGAGCGTCTCGCCGAGGTTCAGGAAGAGATACTCTGGCTCTGCGAGGCGGCACACGTGCCCGCGATATGGGCGACTCAGGTGCTCGAAAGCCTGGCCAAGCAGGGCTCGGCGACGAGGGCCGAGATCACGGACGCCGCCATGGGGCACAGGGCCGAGTGCGTCATGCTCAACAAGGGCCCCCACATCCTCGAAGCCCTTAAGGCCCTGGGCGACATAATGAAACGCATGCAGGCGCATCAGATGAAGAAAATGGCGATGCTCCGGGAATTGAGACTGGCCTACAACTTCCCGCACGAGTGAATCAGGCAATGAGGCGCTCATGGCCCCGGCGCGCGGCTATTTAAGCACCGCGTATGATCTTCCAATCCACCTATACCTGTTTGCTCTGCATACGATTTTAATAACCGCTACTCGACGAATATATTCAAAGTACAGTTAACGGAAAAATGTCCAAAATCTTCCGAAACGAGATCGAACGAAAGGAAATTCAAATCCCGTGAACCGTCAAGGTTGATTATGCTCCCGGTGCCGCCTTCGTCCGCCTGGAATTCCAGGCTGCGGCAGCCCGAACGCTGATACGTGAAAAAGCCGATATCCAAAGGCTCTATACCCGTACCGCCCGCGTAAAGCGCAAACTCCAGCATGGTGTCGCAGATCCACTCGGAGTGAGCTGTATCGAAATCGGGCCCGTTTAATATTCTATCGAGGTTAAAATCGCAGTTTTGACCCCCTCCCCCTCCGCCGCATCCGCCTGCGCTCAGGAAACTTACGGCGACGACAAGCACGACGAGAGAAAATACTTTTTTCATGACCACCTCTCCCATTGGCGAAACAACAATTTCTATCTTAACAGAAAATTTATTTAAAATGAACATGTAATAACGACGGAACGTAACACGCCCGGCTGCAAAACGGGGAAAGGAGATTTATAATTCCTTATCCTCCGCCGGAAAGGCGGCAGGACAGGAGGCGGAGAATGGAACCGTTGGACGAAAGAGCAGCAATACGGATTAGAGAGACGGGAAGCGCCGTGCGTATCGTTCTATTTTTGCCGATTGCGGTTTTGATGCTGCTCGCCGCGGCGTGTGACGACGGCGGGGGCGGGAAGAATCACGGCGAAGCCGTAGCGTCGGTCGTCGAGCGCTCACGCGACGCCGGCCAAACCAACGACTTCCTGAGGCTGATCTTCCTCCCGGCGGACGTGACGACCGATACGCTCGGGAGGCCCGGCGCGCTCAGGGTGTTCGTAAGCGTGGCCTCCTATTTCGAGCCGCCCCTTTCGCTTTTCAAGACGGCCGACTTCTTCGGCATTCCCGTCGGCGAGGCCCAGAGGCAATTGGACCTCGTCGCGCTCAGGTGCCTTCCCGAGGACCCGGCCGTTATCGATCCCGGCCTCGCCACGTGGCCGCGCGTGTTCGAGCTTCTGACGTCCGACCTCGGGGGAGAATTTACCTGCCCTCCCGATTCGGATTCGCCCGCGAACGAGCTCTACTGCCTCGCTGCGGGGTTCGAGGACGCGCCGGGTGCGGACGTCACGGGAAGCATCGAGAACGCGATGGGACTCGGTGCCGCTATAATGTCCGACGCTGATCTATCGGCGGCGCTCCGCCAGGTCTACGGTATAGATCCCTCGTTCAGCGGGCTCGGATTTTCCGTAAATGCGAGCGCAGGGAATTCCCTTACCGCCGCACAGGCGCTCGAATCCTCCGTCGTCACGGAATACCTCGTCAGGAACGCCACGTTCGAAGAGGCGGGCTGCTTCTGCGTGCGCGTGCCGCCTTACGAGGGGCGCGAGGACGACCCGCTCGACGTCGATTTCATAGTGAGCCACGGCGGCTTCGGTGAATGTAGAACGGTGGACAGGCTCGGCGCCGGACGCTAGGAATTCAGGAGCCCGGGAAGGCCGCCCCGCGTCTCGGTCAACGGGGCCCTGCCCGGAACGAATGGCCGGCACGGGGACCTCTATTCTTTACCGTCGCCGTCCTTGTCGAAGTCCAGCGATGCAGAGTTGATGCAGTACCTGAGCCCGGTCGGCGCGGGGCCGTCGGGGAAGACGTGGCCGAGGTGAGCCCCGCATTTGGTGCAGGTGACTTCGACCCTCGTCATTCCGAAGCTCGTGTCGAGCTCCTCGTCTATTCCGGCGCCCTCGGCCGGCTCGTAAAAGCTCGGCCATCCGCAGCCCGAGTCGTACTTCGCATCCGAGGTGAAGAGCTCCTCTCCGCAGCAGACACACTTGTACATCCCTTTTTCCTTGTTGTCGTAATACTTGCCGGTAAAGGGCCTTTCGGTGCCTTTTTGCCTGGTGACGTAAAACTGCTCGTCGGTCAGCTTCTCACGCCATTCGTTGTCGGTTTTCTTTGTTTTATCAGACATTACAGCCTCCCTGAAACGGTTTTTGTAACGCCCACAGAATAATAAGTCTAACGAATACGGGGTAGAAGAATCAATATCGGATTACACAAATTCGCATGCTCGCATCGGAGCTCACACAGGAAGTTTATATGCTTTCAAACACTATTTGGATTCAGGAATATAAAAAACGCGGGAAGGAGCCGCCGGCACGAAAGCCGAAAGAGGCTTTAACCGGGCTTCAGCCTGCCTATGGTCAGCCACGATACTATGGAGCCCGCGAAAAGGAGGGCGGCCGAAATCTCCATCATCGTCCTGAAGGTGCCGAGGAAGGATTCCGATATCACGCGCCTGAGCTCTATTTTTGTGCCGGATGGGAGATTCTCGGGGATATCTATGGCGGCGAGCTTTATGCGCTGGGAATCTATCGCCTGGATGGTGTCCGGCGTAAGGTCCATAACGGCCAGCTCCCGGTCGAGGTTGCCGTTGAAAGTGGAGAGGGCGAAGACTCCCAGTATGGCGATGGAAAGGAGGCCCGCTATCCTTCCGACCGTGTTGTTGATGGCGGACGCTATCCCCGAATGCTCTATGCGGACGGAGCCCATGACTGTCGTCGTAAGCGGCGATATCGTCACCGCCATTCCGACGCCGAGCGTGACTATAGCCGGGAAGAAGGTCGTCCAGTAGCTGCCGCCTATGTCGGGGCGCGTGAAGAGGAGGCAGCCTATACCGGCGAGGAGCGTGCCCGCGATTATCGGCAGCCGGGCGCCGTAATTCCCGACGAGCCCGCCTGCCCATCTGGAGAACAGGAATAGGGCGAGGACGAGCGGTATGAACGCTATGCCCACCCCGGCGGCGGAATAGCCCTGTATCTGTATGAGGTTAAACGGGACGAAGAATATGCCCCCGACCCACGCCGCCCAGAAAAGAGCCGATACGATGTTCGCCCCGCTGAAGGTCATCGATCGGAACAGGCTTAGCGGCATCATCGGCGAAGGGGTTTTGTATTCGTGGTAGAGGAACGCTACGAGGGACAGCCCGCCGGCGACGAACGGCACTATGACCTTCGGATGTCCGAAGCCTGAATTGCCCGATTCGATGAGCGCATAGACTATACAGCCGAGGCTGAGCGTCGCGAAGAGTGATCCCGGGATGTCGAGCTTCCCCTCGCCGTTGTCCTTTTTGGTTTCCGGTATCTTGAAGAAGAGCGCGGTGAGAACGACGATGCTGAGCGGAATGTTAATAAAGAACACGAGCCGCCAGGAGATATTCTCGGCCAGCCAGCCGCCCAGAATCGGCCCGAGGGCCGTAGTCATGGCAGTGAATGCCGACCACGTCCCTATGGCCCTCCCCCTCTCCTTTTCGCTGAAGGAAACGTTCACGATGGCGAGGCTCCCCGGCACGAGGAGCGCGCCGCCGACGCCCTGAAAGGCGCGCGCGACGATCAGGTGTCCCGTGCCCGGTGCAACACCGCACCATATCGAGGCCAGCGAAAATATAGCGACGCCGACGGCGAACATGCGCTTCCTGCCGAACTTGTCCCCGAGCGCGCCGCCCAGGAGCATAAGCGAGGACATGAATATCGCGTAGGCTTCCACTATCCACTGCATCTGCGGAATCGTGGCGTCGAGCTCGAGCTGAAGTATGGGAAGGACGACGTTCATTGCCGTACTGTCGATGAACGCCATGCCCGAGCCGAGTATCGTGACGAGAAGAACCCACTTGCCTTCGCCCCCGGCGAGGGAATGCACGACTGCGACGCTGTCTATGACGGTTTTATCTACGAGGTGTTTTTTGGGCACTTAACAGCTTCTCGCCTTTTAAAAGATGAGCTTCATTATCTCCCGGCCGATACTGCCGCCGGGGCATATGCCGCAGGGTCTTCTCCTCGCCGGCAAGGCCGGGCATACGGCACTGCAGCGGCGGCCCGGAGCGCAAACTCCCCCTCTCCGGGAACGCGGAGTTAACTTATTTTACCTGCATGAGAGGAAATTACAGGAATTGAGCCCGCTTGCATTATTACGAGGAGCCGGAGATTCGAAAACGCGGAGGCGAATAAAGGCGCTACAACCGTATTCGGTTTATGAGCTCCGAGAGGTTGGTCATCATGGAAGCCCAGCTGCCGAGTCCGATCTTCGTTTTTAAATCTTCCTGGGTCTTTCGCCAGATGGGGTAGGCCTCCTCCAGCTTCTTTTTGCCCGAGTCCGTAATCTTTACTATCCGGGTCCTCCGGTCCTCACCGCGTCCGATCTTGATGAGGCCGTTCCTTCGCATGGGCTCGAGATTACGGGAAAGAGTGGTTCTATCCGTTACCATTTCCTCGGCAAGCTTGCTTACGCTTATTGGCCCGAGGGCGAGGACGAGAACGAGGAGTGTGTACTGCGTGCCCCTCAGGTTAATCGATCTCATAGCATTATCGAAGAGCTGCGTTACGACGCGCATGCCCTTCCTCAGGTTAAAACAGGTGCATTCCCTGAAACCGTCCAGAGTGGGAAGCTCCTCCGATCCAGGCGTTTCGGCCTCGTGATTATCGATATTATCCGTGGCGCACCCCCTTTTCACACTTTATTATGTATACACTGATAAATGAATAGTCAAGGCCGAATGGTGAATTGTACAATTATGCTAAGCTCCTTATAATTACAGTGGCGTCCGGAAGAGCTCTTCGTCCGGCATGCAATCTCATCCCGCGGGGGAGATAAATGTCCGCAATCAGAGGGAAAAATATCGTTCTCGGGGTCACCGGGGGAATAGCTGCGTACAAGGCGTGCGAGCTCGTAAGGGCCCTCGTCAGGGAAGGGGCGTCCGTCGAGGTCGTAATGACCAAAAACGCCATGGAATTCGTCACCCCGCTTACGCTCCAGACGCTCTCGGGAAACAAGGTCGCGACGCGTCCCTTCGACCCTGTTTGGGAATCCGAGATCGGGCACATAAGCCTTGCGGACAGGGCGGACCTCGTCGTGATAGCCCCGGCCACGGCAAGCTTCGTAGGGAAGATGGCTACCGGTATAGCCGACTCGCTTCTGGCGACGCTGGTCCTGGCGACCCTCGCGCCCGTGATCGTCTGCCCGGCGATGAACGTCAACATGTACAACAACGGCACCGTTCAGGACAACCTCCGGAAGCTGAAAGAAAGGGGCGTCACGATCGTCGAGCCGTCCGAGGGATTCCTGGCCTGCGGATGGGAAGGGAGAGGCCGGCTTCCGGAAACGGAAGACATAATGAGCGAGGTCGAGTCCGCGCTCACGCCGAAGGACATGGCCCGCGAGAAGGTGCTCGTAACCGCAGGGGCGACGAGGGAGTATATAGACCCCGTAAGATTCATATCCAACCCGTCGAGCGGCAAGATGGGATATGCGCTTGCCGAAGAGGCGCGGATGAGGGGCGCCGAGGTCGTGCTGATTTCCGGAAAGAGCCCGCTCCCGCCGCCGAGGGGCGTCGAGCTCGTCGGCGTCGAGAGCGCGGACGATATGTACGCCGCAGTGATGGAGCGCCTCGACTGGTCTACGCTGGTGATCAAGGCCGCGGCCGTCGGGGATTACGCCCCGGAGTCGAAGGCCGGCGGGAAGATCAAGAAGACCGGCGAGGAGCTTGGCCTCAGGCTCAGACGAACCAAAGATATATTAAAGGAGATAGGCGAGAGGAAAAAGCAGCAGATCGTCGTCGGGTTCGCCGCCGAAACGGAGGACCTCATGGCGAATGCCGCAATCAAGCTCAGGGAGAAGAACGCCGACATGATAGTGGCGAATAACGTCGCCGCACCGGGGGCGGGATTCGAGGCGGACACCAACGAAGTGTGCCTCCTGTTCGCTTCGGGCGCGATGGAAGAGCTCCCGCTCGCTCCGAAAAAAGAGATCGCCGGGATCATCTTCGACAGGATTTCGGGGCTCAGGAAATCTGTTTGATATTGAAAGATTCCAGGATAAGATTGAGCCTGTGGGCTATGTCCTCGACGGTGCTGTCCTTCGTTATATAACCCACAGCGCCCATTTCGAGGCACTCCGTAATCTTCTTCATCTCGGACAAGGCAGTCAGCATAACGACGGGTATCTTCCTGTGCCTGTCGTCGTTCTTTAGCACCTTCAGCAGCTCCATACCGTTGTATCTTGGCATGACGATGTCGAGCACTATAATGTCCGGCGTGAACATCGGGAGCTTGAGAAGAGCATCCTCGCCGTCTACGGCTGTTTCGACCGTGTAGTTCCTCGAGCTCAGGATTCTTGTGTAGAGATTCCTGAGGGATTCTTCGTCTTCTATCAGGAGCACCTTGGCCATTTCAGTCCCTCTCGTCCGTAGCCCTAAAGAACGCACACGTCGTACTTAACCGATTTATTTAACTATATATTTACCGGCTACTGAGGAATTATACAGCTTAAAAAAAATATTTGTGACTATTTATAACTACTGATAAGAAATTTTCCTTGCGAATGGGTCGAAGCCGTACAAGTCTACCTTAAGGGATAACGGCCGTTATCCCTTAAGGTTAACCTGATATCCGAATAAGATATTATCTGGTGCTGCGGAGTCTGGAGTTGGCTGTTACTATCCTAAAACGGCGTCCTTGCAGGCCTTGGCAACTCTGAACTTTACGACCTTCTTAGCCGGTATCTTTATCTCTTCACCGGTGGCGGGGTTTCTGCCGATCCTCGCCTTTCTGTTATCGAGAACGAGCTTGCCTATTCCGGGAATCGTGAATTGCTTATTCTTCTTGGCTTCCTTATAAGCAACCGCGGCCAGCTCGTCCAGAATTTCACCGGCGACCTTCTTGGTAACGCCGGCCAGCTCTGCAATGTGGTTTGCCAACTGAGACTTGGTCATGGGCTTCTTCTCTGCCATCTCCCTCTCCTTTAAAGTGAGTATTTTCGTGAATACTACAGAAACGCACTGTAAAAATCAATACAAAAGAGAAAAATACGAATATCGAATCGATGCGCTATACCGCCTTTTCAGAAAGAGAACGCGTGAAGAGGAACGGTCCGCGAGACGGCATGCGGACATAGAGAAGCTTCCTTCCCCATGCCCCCTACAGAAGAGACGAAGCGTATGCCGGGAATATTCCCGCCGTTAAAATTTGCCCGCCCTGTAGTCGTCGATCGCTCGGCGAATCTCCTCGGTCGTATTCATGACGAAGGGGCCCTGGCCGACCACGGGCTCGTCTATGGGCTCGCCGCTCAGGATGAGGACCTTCGAGTCCCGTCCGGCTTCGAGTGTCATCGTCTCGCCCTCCTTCGTGAAGAACGCGAGCTCTCTCTCGTTTATCTCATCCGCGCCGTTCACCAAAACGCCGCCCTTGAGGACGAGGACGAACGCGCTGAAGCCGTCCGGGATTTCGAAGACGGCGCCTTCCCGCCCTCGAGCCTCGCGTCCCACACATTTACCGGGGTGAACGTCCGCGCGGGGCCGCGAACGCCCCCGAATTCGCCCGCTACAACCCGCACCTCTCCCGCCCCGTTTTCGAGCGCCGCTGCGGGTATATCCCCGGCGAGTATCCCCTGGTAGCGTGGCTCCGTCATCTTGTGCCTGGCGGGCAGGTTCACCCACAGCTGGATCATCTCCAGCGTCCCTCCCCTCCGGCTGAACTCGCGCCCGTGCTTCTCGACGTGGAGTATTCCGCGCCCGGCCGTCATCCACTGCACGTCTCCCGGGCCTATCCTGCCCGAGTGGCCGGCGTTGTCGCCGTGCTCGACCTCGCCCTCGTAGACGATCGTCACCGTCTCGAATCCCCTGTGTGGATGGCGCTCGACGCCGCGCGGGGCGTCAGACGGCGGGAACTCCGCCGGGCCCGCGTAGTCGAGAAGGAGGAAGGGGCTGATTTCAGGACCCATGTCGTAGGAGAGCATGGTGCTCACCGGAAAGCCGTCACCTACCCAGTGCCGTCCCGTGTCGTGGGCAATGCGGGTTATTTTTTTCTCCGTCATTTAAGACCTCCGTAAAATTTTCATTGAAGCGCCCGTTTTAGGCTTTACTTCCGGCGGCTTTGTGATAATTTAGGCATGTACGATACTTTTGCAAGTACGGACATTCAGGATACCGCCCGATGCGGCTGGAGGAATAAGACGTGGCGAAGGATTATGTTTTCTGCCCGGTGGAAACGACGCTCGGCGTAATCGCGGGCAAGTGGAAGGTGATGATTATCTACTATCTCCTCCAGGGAAAGAGGAGATTCAACCGGCTCCAAAGGGAGCTAGGCGGGATCTCGCACCGAACGCTCACCAAGCAGCTCCGCGATATGGAGAGGCAGGGAATCGTCTTACGCGAGGACTACGGCGAGATACCTCCCCGCGTGGAATACAGCCTCTCGCCCCTGGGCGCGTCGCTCAAGAGCATACTCCTCGAAATGCACGAGTGGGGAGAGAAGTACGGCGGCATGATTCCAGCGGCCGGGGCGGACGAGGACGACGCGGAGAAGGCGGCCGGATAGGGAAAGCACGCCGGACTTGAGCGGGCAGCGGCGTCAATGTCAAACACGGGGGCGCGGCGGGGGCCTCAGACCTTCCGTTTCCACCAGAAGACGGCCAGGAATATCACGACGGCGATCGGGATGATGATCATCCATATGAACTGCTCGACGAAAGCCGCCCCGGCGACGCACGCCCCTAAAACTATACCGACCAGCATGAACCGCCAGTCGAGATGGACGCCGGCCAGGAACGTCGTCAGCGCCAGCGCCAGGAGGCAGAGTATACCGAGCTGGTTGTTGGTTATACGCCCTGCAGGGTGGTAGAGGAGATATATAAGTACTATGGCCGCGAAAAGGCCGGCCCAGTGAAGGATCTGGACGCGGATAATCCTCGACACGCCCTCCCCCTCCTCCTGGCCTTGGACCAGCCGATAAAGAGGCTCACGAGACCGAATACCGGGGCCATGCACGCCCAGTACCAGAAGCTTTTCACAGGTGCGAAGTTCGTCACGCCTATGCCGATAGCCGATAGCGCGATGAGGGTTATCAGTATGGCCTCGTCGGTGCCGATGGTCTTCGCCAGGCTCTCGCGGGGAGGCCGGGGGCTCGCGGATTCTTCGCTATAAGAAACGTCTTCGCTCATATTTTGCACCTGAAACCCATTATATCACTTTAACCGCCCACGGACAAAACAAGGCGTCGGGAAACTATATATACGGACAGAGAAACGGAGCTGTACATGCCGGATTCGCCGGATCGAGCATTCCGGGATTTCGGAGCCGGCATTCGGGCCGGCGACCCATTCCCATTGGCGAGGATACGCCGCCCAAAACGGGTTAGAAAGAAGGATTTATGAAGGTGAAGTAGATGCCGCCGATGAAAAGGAGGATGGTGGCCGCGGTAATGGCCGAGGCCAGGATCGTGAAGAGGCCCTCGTAGTTGTTCATCGTGCGTGCTTTTGTGAAATCCCTTTCGTCGCTCATTCGGGTTACCCCTCCTTGTTGATTCACGTATATATTATGCTTTCACAGACTCCTGTCAAGAAGGCGTCAGGTAGTATTATACGGAAGATTTTAAAGAGGATTCAACATGGCGAGAATAATTCTCTATACGGGAAAGGGCGGCGTCGGGAAGACGACAACGGCGGCCGCGACGGCGCTCCAGGCGGCCAGGAGAGGCTACAAGGCGCTCGTGATATCCACCGATCCCGCCCACAGCCTCCGGGATTCCTTCGACCAGGAAATAGGCCCCGAGCCGAAGAAGATAATGAAGAATCTCTACGCCCAGGAGATAGACGTCTTTTACTCAGTCGATAAATACTGGGGGAAGCTCACGGGGTATATACAGTCGCTCTTTAACTGGATGAAGGTGGACGACATTCTCGCCGAGGAGTTCAGCATATTCCCCGGCATGGAAGAGGTTTCGTGCTTCCTCTGGGTTTACAGCCACTACACCGAAAACGATTACGACGTCATAATCGTCGACAGCGCCCCTACGGGCGAGACTTTAAGGCTCCTGTCCCTGCCCGACGTGGCCAGGTGGTGGATAGTCAAGGTCTTCCCGATAGAGAGGAAGCTGCTCAAGGTCGTAAGGCCGGCCGTCAAGGTCGTGTCCGACATGCCGCTCCCCGAGGAGGAGACCTACGTCGCCATCGAAGACCTCTTCGACAAGCTGAACTCCATACACAAGATATTCTCCAACTCGGACGTAACAAGCATAAGGCTCGTCACGAACCTCGAAAAGATGGTGATAAAGGAAACCCAGAGAGCGTACACGTATCTCAGCCTCTACGGCTACAACGTAGACTCCGTCATCGTCAACAGGACGATGCCGACCCACATAGACCACCCCTTCTTCAAAGAGTGGCGGAAATCGCAGGCCGAATACAGAAAAGAGGTCGAGCATCTTTTCAGCTCTGTCCCGATATTCGAGGCGCCGCTCCACCAAAAAGAGGTCATGGGCACCGACGCCCTTCTCGAATTCGGCGACTCGCTTTTCGGCAGCAAGGACCCCATATCGATATTTTCGAACATAAAGCCCTACGAGATAGTGAAGGACAAAGGCGTTTACAATCTCGTATTGAAGCTTCCCTTCGTCGGCAAGGAAGAGGTCAAGCTCCACCAGGTAGCCGACGAGCTCACCATACAAATAGAGAACCAGAGAAGAAATATATTCCTCCCCGGCTTTCTGGCCAAGCTCAATGTCGAGAAGGCGAGCCTCGAGGGCGGAGAGCTCAGGGTAACCTTCGAAAAGCCCGCAAGGGGAGGAAAGAAGTGACGGGCTGTAAAAAGAACGCGGCCGGGCCCCGAAAGGCGCCCGCGAACCGGGCCGAATGCTCCACACCGGGCCCGCCCCTTTAACTGCAAATTCACGCTTCGTTAAAAACCCCTTAACACACCGTCATTAATATATTTTCGCAATGGCGATTCATCCCGGCGATTTGACTGTCGTTGTTCCCACGAGAAACGAAGAAAGGAATATAGGGAATTTCCTCCACTCGATACCCGACGGGATAAGGCTCGTGGTCGTCGACGCCAGCACGGATTCGACGCCCGATATTGTTTCTCGGGCGCGGCCGGATTATACTACAATCATCAGGTATCCGGGCACCATAACGGAAGCGCGTCTGACAGGAGCTGACGCAGCCACCACCCCTTGGCTTCTCTTTACAGATGCGGACGTCGTATTCTCGGAGGAATATTTCCGGAATCTCCGGGAGCTCGAAGAATACGATTTGATCTACGGACCGAAGCTCTCCCGCGACAGGCACGCGGGCTATTACAAATGGTTCGCTTACGGACAATTCCTGATACACCGGTTGGGTGTTCCGGCTGCCTCGGGGTCGAACTTCATCATACGAAGGGAAGCCTATGTCGAATCCGGGGGATTCGACGCCGCGCTCGCGTGCAACGAGGATTCGGAGCTCGCGTGGCGGGTGAAGCGCGCGGGGTTCACGGCGCATTTCACGTTCGACCTCGTCGTTTACGCGGAGGATCACAGGCGCGTCGAGATGGGCAGGACAAAGAAGACGCTCCATTCTCTTACGAGGTGCACTGCGCTATACTTTGGACTGATACCCGACAGATGGCGCGGCAGGGACTGGGGATACTGGCGCGGGTACGATTCGGACACGGAGCTCCGAAATGGAAACTGACAAAAAATTATACCAGCAGTCGGCCGAGCCTATAGTCATCCCCGAGGGATGGCGCGACAGGTCGGCCCGCATCATCTCCAACGTTTTCAGTCCGCCTCTCATAGCGCTCGTGTGTATCGTGGTAACCGCCCACGCCGCGAAGGCCGATTCCTCCCTGTGGTGGATATTCGTGTTCATCGCTCTTCTCATCATACCGCCTACGCTCTACATACTGTCGCTCGTTCATTCAGGCGCGGTAAGCGATTTCCACCTGAGCAGGCGTGAAGAGCGCGCAAAGCCCCTCCTCGTAATCTTCACGTATGCCTCTCTCGTTTTCGTCGTCACGTATCTTCTGAACGCACCGAAGCTTATGATCATCGTAACGGGCATCGCGCTCATCCAGATATTGCTCGTATTCCTCGTTACGCTCAGATGGAAAATAAGCGGTCACTGCACGTCGGCAGCGGGGCTGTCGTTCCTGGCGATAGCGCTTTACGGTGAGCCGATGATTCCGCTCACACTGATTATCCCGGTCGTTGCGTGGTCGAGGATAAGGCTCGGAAGACACACGCTGTACCAGACCATCGCCGGGAGCTTCCTCGGCGCTGTCACCGTAATGGGGATTCTCTACATTACCGGCTCGCTGTCCATATGATCCGTCCGGAGAGCCGGGGGAGGCTTTCAGCCGGAGGGCAATTCCATGAAGATCCTGCTCGTTACAGATGCGTGGCCGCCCCAGATAAACGGCGTCGCGCATACGCTGAGCTATGTAACGGGGCTTATACGGAGAGAGCATGACATAACCGTATTGAACCCCTACGTCGAGGGCTCGGAATCCCTCCCCCTCCTGATACACAACATACCGATCGTAAAGAACGCAGCCATACTCGCCGAAAGATACCTCGACGCGCATTCGCCGGGCAAGGTTCACATCGCCACCGAGGGTCCGCTCGGGCTCGCCGCAAGGCAGCTCTGCAGAAAGAACGGGATAGCCTACAACACCTCCTACCACACGCGGCTCGCCGACTACGGATGGCTCCTCTACAGGGTCCCGGCGTTCCTGACGTGGGCGTACATAAGGTGGTTTCACATGTGCAGCCGGAAGGTTCTCGTCACGACGAGGAGCATCACGAGGCAGCTCGGCCTCAGCAACTGCCTCGTCTGGGGGCGGGGCGTGGACACCGGGCTTTTCTATCCGGAAAGCGGCGTGAAGACGCGCGGCGAGAAAACGATCATCACGGTCGGGCGCGTCAGCAAGGACAAGAACCTCGACGATTTCTGCAGGATTCGCGGGTACAGGAAGATTCTCGTCGGCGGGGGGCCGTATCTTGATACGCTCAGGGCGAAATATCCCGATGTCGAGTTCACGGGCCCCGTGCCGCACGGCGAGCTCCGGCGTATGTACGCGAGGGCCGACGTGTTCGTCTTCCCGAGCAGGCTCGATACGTTCGGCCTCGTCATACTGGAGGCCATGGCGTGCGGGCTTCCCGTCGCGGCTTACGACGTGCCGAGCCCGAGCGATATTGTGAAACACGGGGTCACGGGATACATCGGGAACAACCTCGAGGAGTGCGTTGAAAATGCGTTCGGGAATCTCGGGAACGTCTCGGCAGGGGCCCTCGAGTATGCGAAGGCCCAGAGCTGGGACTCCATAGCCGAGCAGTTCGTAAACCACCTTGAGTGAGCGCAGGAAAGCCTTTAAAATAAAGGCGCCTGAAAGCAACTTTCCACCCCGGCCGAGGCGGCCGGATTTCTTAACATATTCTTAACATAGTCTTAACAATTCCCATATACACTACCAACAGCCAATTAAGGAGATCCCAAGGAGAAATCATGGAAACCGACGATCTGGAAAAGCTGCTGATAGAGAACAAGTTCGAGAGGCTTGTTTCGAAGTCGCAGAATTACATCGACTCGCGAAACGAAAGCGATCTCATAACTCTCAGGAACGACCTCATACACCTTAAACTGAAGCTCGAACAAGAAATAGAAAAAAGCAAAAAACATAAAAACCCCGAGGGCGTCACCGTATTCAAGCTTATGCTCTCCATAATCCAGAAGTTCAACTATTCCGTTCAGCTTATGGAGAACATGAAGTCGAAAAAACCTGTCTGCAAGGAATTCGACACGAAGCAAATGCTCGATATTCTCCTTCCGCACCTCATAGCCCTCGTCGAGTACGGGAAAAGCGGGATGCCCGACACGAAGAAGCTCGAAGAGGATTATCTTCTCATCGAATCGATAGAAGACCAGCACAAAAGAGTGCTTCTAACCTATCTCGTCCAGGACTGGCACAACATGGACGAGGTCATAAACCTCCTCAAGATAGGCGAGATTTACAAGAACATCGCCGAAAAGCTGATCAATCTTTCGCTTATAAACAGGGTTTCGGAAACGAGACAATAGTACAGGCCGAAAACTAAGGGGCTGTAGACATGCAGGCCGGAACATCTATTCCGGCTGGCCGAGCGGGGGCCTGTCTTCCCCGAGGCTCATGTTAGAGCTGAGCTCCGGCGCGATGCCTGCGCCGCTGCCGTTTTCGAGTATCCTGTCGACGATTTCCGGAAGATTGTTCGTGTAATCCGGCCTGTACGAATACCCGGAACTAACCCAGTCAGAAAGTACGCTTACGAACCCGGCGTCGACCCTCCTTATTACCGGGACGCCCATTCTCCCGAGCGCCTCGGCGTTACACTGCTGCTCGTACTGGCCCTTCATCGGTATGACCATTATCTTCTTCCCGAGGTAAAGCGCCTCGGCCGGGGTCTCGAACCCGGCGTTACACAGTATCCCCTCGCACGTGACGAGGCTCCTGGCGAATTCCGCGTTGCCTACAGGGTAGACGGTGACGTTTCCGTCCTTAAACGCCTCGCCCTTGTGGTGCTTTGAAAAGACCTCCCACCTGACGTCTATCCCTTTCAGTATCCCGGATATCCGTGCGTAATCGTATGACGGGAGATAGACGGTATAGTGCCCGTCGTTCCGGGGATCCTGCTTTCTTATCTCCTCCCGTATGATGGGCGTGAATATGAAATCGTCGTAGCGCTCGAAGTGAAGCCCTATAAGCACAGGGGCCGGTGCGTACCATTCGAGCACCTTTTCCTGAAAGCGGTTACGGCCTTCGGGGGGCCGCGGGATATTCGGCGACAGGAACGCCGCCTGGTGCGATATGGCGACGGACGGGCGGCGCTTGACGCGCGCGGCCCACGCCGTTATCGGCTCGAAGTCCGTAAGGACGAGGTCGTACTTTTCGACGGGAAGGCTGTATATGTCGGAGAGGAGTTTTCCGGGGCTCAAGTTCCGGAGGGAATGGACGTAATCTATCCCGCCCTTCTTACCGAACGTGAACCCGAGGCCGGGGAGGTTGTACTTCACCTCGAAACCGAGAGCGACCTCGTGATGGTATCCGCTAAGGAGGATGTCCACGCTCGCCCGCTTGCTCAGGTACCGGAGCAGCTCGCGTGAGCGGGAGATGTGCCCGTTGCCCGTACCCTGTATGCCGAACAGTACTTTCATGTCACACCCCTGTGCCGGTCTGGGCGAAGTCGGCTCCGGAAAAGAAGGCGACGCGCGTGTTCCTGCCGCCTCCGGTTACCGGCCTCGCAAACAGCTTTTCAAACGAAAGCGCCCTGCCTGCAAGAGAAATCAAATTATATTCCATCGTGAAATTTATTCCAAGCTCCCGCCGCCCCCGGGGCCTCGGCGCCGAGCCCCCGAAAGCCATGCAGCGGCTTACGGTCCGCAAGAGCCGGCAGTGCACTACTACACATATGGCGACGTTATTTCTGCGAAGTATTGTAATTCGATTTTATTAAGGGAATATTTAGAGGAAATGTCAAACTCGTCAAGCGACTCGCCCCGGTCCGCATCTGGACTTTATATCCCGTTTTTAGATATAATGGATACGTTTTGTAAACGGTGAATTAACAGCTGGTTAGTCAAAACCAAACAATACTATGTTATATAACTGTTAGAAAGCTCACCGGAGATAAATCGAATGAGAGAGAAAAAAATCACATCGTTCAGGAACACCGTCACAGGTTCGAACGTGCTCGGTAGCGCGTTCAAATGGAAGCTGAGGCAGTTCCGGACCAAGGTTCCCATCAACATAGAAAGTAACCGCTTCGTAATAAAAACCGTCGAAAGCATGTCCGAGCTGGAGAAGGCCCTCGACCTCAGATACGAGGTCTTCTACAGGGAAACGCTCAACAAGGACAACTTCAGCAGGACGGACATAGACAAGTTCGATTCCATCTGCGATCATCTCATCATACTCGACAAGAAGCAGAACATGGTCATCGGGACGTACAGGTTCATATCGTCCACGTTCTCCGACAAATTCTATTCGGAATCGGAGTTCGACATCGAGCAGATCAAAAGCGCCCCGGGCGTAAAGCTCGAGCTCGGAAGGGCGTGCGTTCACAGGGACTACAGGAACGGCACCGGCATAGCGCTCCTCTGGAAAGGTCTCACGGAATACTTCAGGACGATAAAGGCGAAGTACCTCTTCGGCTGCTCCAGCATAGGGACGACAAACCCGGTCGAGGTCAGCCTCATATATAAATACATTAAGGAGCTCTACCTCTCGCCCGAGGACTTCAGGGTTTTCCCCACGGAAAAGCACAGAGTGAAGGAGCTCGACCATTACATAAACGCCTTTGACAAGTTCGGCATCAAGACGGAATCCATAGAGGAATTCATACCGCCGCTCCTCAAGAGCTACCTCAAGGCGGGCTCCGTCATATGCGGGGAGCCGGCTCTCGACATGAAGTTCAAGTGCGCCGACTTCTTCACGGTGCTCGATCTCGAGGCCCTTTCGAAATCTTTCGAGAAAAGATACAAGGGCGCAAATGATTAGACGATATTCGAAGATATTCTTTTTTTTTGCATAGTCTCCACGTATTTCGTCATCGCGACGGCGGGACGGGCGCTTTTACGGAATAAGAGAAAGAAGCTCCGGTTTTCGACGAGGCTCGCGTCTTTCTTCACCGGGCTCCTCTCGGTCAACTTCGGTGTGAAGCCGCGCGCCAGAAACACCTCGAAGGGCTTCTCCAAAGACAAGAATTATCTCATACTCTCGAACCACCTTTCCTACCTCGACATCTTCATACTGTTCTCCGAATTCCCTGCGTCGTTCATCGCCAGCGTGGACGAGGTGAAGGAGATGTTCCTCCTCGGGCGGATTACGGAGCTCAGCGGCGGGTACTTCGTCGAAAGGAGGAACCGCTCTACGCTGAGGGCCGACATAGATGAGATAGCGGACATACTCAGGCTCGGCATAAACGTCGCGCTTTTTCCCGAGGGGACGACGTCTACGGGAGAGGGAGTCCTCCCGTTCAAGACGCCTCTCATAAGCGCGGCCGAAAAGGCGGGCGTCGAGGTCCTCCCGGTTTGTATCAAGTACACCAAGATAGACGGCGAGGATATCGGCCCCGAAAACCGCGACCTCGTTTACTTCCACGGCGACATGGAATTCTTCTCCCACGTCGGAAAGCTCCTTAACGTAAAGAGGATAGACGTAGAGGTCACCGTTCTGGAGCCGCTAAGTGTATCTTCCGCAGGATCGAGGAAGGACCTCTCGGAAGAGGTTTATAACGCCATAAGCGCGGAGTACGCGGGCGGCGCAGTCGAGCGGGACGAGAAGGCCCCCTCGGCAGCCGCGAGGAAATGAGCGGCCAGCGAAACCGGCGCGCTCCGGCGGCGCCCCCCCGCTTCGTGCCTGCACGGGATTCCCGTCAGAATCGGCGTAACGTTCAGCCCTTTTCGAGGATCGCGACGGATTCGACGTGATACGTCTGCGGGAACATGTCGAACGGCTTTACGCGCCGAGGGCTCCATCCGAGCTCGTTCAGGCGCTTTAAATCGCGGGAGAGCGTGACAGGATCGCACGAGACGTAGATTATTTTTCCCGTGGCGAGCGACGCTATCCCTTCCAGGATTTCCTTCGCCCCTTCCCTCGGCGGGTCCAGGACCACTACGTCGAACGCCTCGCCTTTTTCGAGAAGCTCGTTTACGGCCTCGCCCGAAGGGGCGGTTACGAACGAAATATTGGTCAGGCCGTTAACCTCGCCGTTCTTCCGGGCGAGCGCCGAAGAGAACCTGTTTATCTCGACGGACACAACCTTCGAGGCAGTCTTCGCGAGCGGAAGAGAGAAGCTCCCTATGCCGGAGTAAAGGTCGAGGACCGAGAGTCCTTCCACCGGGCCGGCCCATTCGAGAGCCGTGCGGACGATGGCCTCGTTCACGCCCGGGTTCGACTGAGTGAACACCGACGGGTTCGCCAGGAATTTCATCTCCGAGAGATAGAACTCGAACTCGGCTTCGGATTTGCCCTTTATGGAGACCTTCTCGGTTTCGGGGAACCTCGCCAGGTGCCTTGCGAGGGTGCCGAGCGCCCCGGGCTGCTTCCCGGACCTGGCGACGAGAGATATGTGCGCGTCCTTTCCGTCGGACGATATCTGGACGAATTCGAGCGGGAATTCCGGCCTGTCGAACATGGCCAGAACGGCCGAGAGCCTCCCTATTGCGCTGTTTATCGGCCCGTCCGATATGGGGCAGGACGTTATCCCGACCTTCCTCCGCGTCCCGCCGATGTTGTATCCGACGTGCCACCTTCCGGAGTAATACCATGCTGCGAGCCTGACGCGCGTCCTGTAGGCGTACTCGCTCCCCGAGGGGAATATCGGCTCGGCAGGCAGGTCGGTAAAGCCGCCTGTCCTCCTTAAAGCGTCTTTTAGAATATGCTCCTTTTCTCTCGTCTGGGCCTCGTAGCCCATGTTCTGGAGCTGGCATCCCCCGCACGTTCCGAAGACCTCGCATACGGGCTCCGCCCTTTCGGGCGATGGAGTTATCACGCTCTCGATTACGGCCTCGGCGTAGCTTCCCTTGTCCTTTATTATACGTACGTCGAGGACGTCTTTAGGGACCCCCCCTTTAACGAAGATCACCTTTCCGCCTTCCCTCGCGACCCCGCTGCCTCCGAATGCTATGCTCTCTATTTCTACCTGCAAATTCTTCCCCCGGAATCAGGTTATGAACATCGCGTCGCCGTAGCTGAGGAACCTGTAGCCGTTCCCCAGGGCGGCGACGTAAGATTTAAGTATAAGCTCCCGCCCGGCGAACGCGGAGACGAGCATCAGGAGCGTAGAGCGCGGCATGTGAAAGTTCGTTACGAGGGCGTCAGTCACGCGGAACCGGTAGCCCGGATATACGAAGAGGTCCGTCCTGCCGCTTATGGGGACGACCCTCCCGTCCTCTCCCGTGGCCGATTCGAGCGACCGGAGGACAGTGGTGCCGACCGCCACGACCCTGCCGCCGCGCGAGCGCACGTCGTTCACCATCTCCGCCGTTTCGGGCGGGACCTCCCTCCACTCGGAATGAATCCGGTGCTCCTCTATGTTCTCGGACTTCACCGGCAGGAACGTGCCCGCCCCGACGTGGAGCGTCACGCGCGCGACGCCTACGCCCTTCTGCTCGATTTCGGAGAGGAGCCCTTCCGTAAAATGAAGCCCCGCGGTCGGGGCGGCTATGGCCCCTTCCCTCTCGGCGTAGACCGTCTGGTACGTCTCCCTGTCTACTTCGTCGGCCCTTCGCTTAATGTAGGGCGGGAGCGGCATGTGCCCGAGCGAATCGAGAAAGGAAAGGACGTCGTCGCTGAACTCTATCCACCACGTGTCCCCGCCCGACTTTACGAGCCTCCCCGTAAGGCCTCTTCCGAAATCGACTTCGAGGTTCTCCTTCGGCCCCCTGGCGATGCATTTCCACGTGCGCTCGCCCGTCTTTTCTTCGAGGAGCACCTCTATTTCAGCGCCCGACGGTTTTCTGCCGTATAGCCTCGCCGGGAGAACTTTCGTATCGTTAAGGACGAGGAGGTCCCCCGGGCCGAGAAGCTCCGGCAGGCCCGAGAACTTCCGGTGCGTCATAGAGCCGCTTTCCCTGTCGAGCACGAGGAGCCTCGAATCCTGCCTCCCGGGAAGTGGGCGGACGGCAATCCTCTCCTCCGGGAGGTCGTAATCGAAATCCGAGGTCTTCATGTCGTGACCGCTTTTATTTCTTCTTCTCTTCGAGGAGCTTCCGCATCGAGAGCCTGAGCGCGTTCAGCTTTATGAAGCCCGTCGCGTCCGCCTGATTGTAGATGCTGTCCTCCTCGAACGTCGCGAGGTCCGGGTTATAAAGCGAGTTCGGCGAGCGCCTTCCCGCGAGTATGATGTTGCCCTTGTAAATCTTGAGCCTTATGGTGCCCGTCACCTTCTTCTGCGACTCCTCCACGGCGGCCCTCAGCATTTCCATTTCGGGGGAGTACCAGAAGCCGTAGTATATGAGCTCCGAGATCTTCGGGATGAGCGAATCCCGGAGGTGCATGACCTCCCTGTCCATCGTAAGGGATTCGAGCGCCCTGTGCGCGGTGTGTAGGATAGTGCCGCCGGGGGTTTCATAAACGCCCCTCGACTTCATTCCGACGAACCTGTTCTCGACGAGGTCCACCCGGCCCACGCCGTTCGCCCCGCCGATCTTGTTCAGCGTACCCAGGAGCTCCGCGGGCTTCATGGCCTTCCCGTCGACCTTCGTCGGGACGCCCCCCTCGAAATCTATGTCAATGTATACGGGCTCGTCCGGGGCCTTTTCCGGGGACACGGTGAGCTCGAACATGTCGTCCGGGGGCTCCGACCACGGGTCTTCGAGAATGCCGCCCTCGTAGCTTATGTGAAGGAGGTTCCTGTCGCAGCTATATGGCTTGGCGGCGGTTACGGGAACGGGTATCCCGTGCTTCTTCGCGTAATCGATGAGGGCGGTCCGCGAGTTAAGGTCCCACTCCCTCCACGGCGCGATAACCTTTATCGACGGGTCGAGGGCGTAATATGTGAGCTCGAAACGGACCTGGTCGTTCCCCTTCCCCGTCGAGCCGTGGGACACTGCGAAGGCCTTTTCTTTCTTCGCTATCTCTATCTGCCGCTTGGCAATAAGCGGGCGGGCGAGCGACGTTCCGAGAAGGTATACGCCTTCGTATACGGCGTTCGCCTGAACGGCCGGGTAAACGAAGTCGCGCACGAACTCGTCCCTGAGGTCCTCTATGTACACCTTGCTCGCGCCCGTCTTGAGGGCCTTCTCACGGGCTGCATCGAGGTCTTCTCCCTGGCCGAGGTCGGCGACGAAAGCGATTATTTCGGCGTCGTACCTTTCGGCGAGCCATTTGAGGATGACGGACGTGTCGAGACCGCCCGAATATGCAAGCACAATCTTACTCTTCCTGGCCATTCTGTCTATTCCTCCGAAGTGTCTTTGAGCCGGGTTTTTTCAGAGCGGTCCCGGAACCGAAACGGCGTTCGTGCATGTTGTTGCCGGTCTTTATTTCATGGAGCTTCAGCGCCGGGAACCGGGCCTATTCCTGGTATCCTTTCTGCTCCGTGGGGGGCCTCAGGTCGTGAAGGTAAAATTTTGCGTTGTTGTTCTCGTAGAATTTCTCCAGCGTGAAGCCTATATATTCTATCTTCTCCTGGTCGTCGCCCATGTAGCTCGCCTTCTTTATCTCGTCCGAAACCTTGCATTCGATGGGTATATCCTTCGAAGGGTTCTCGGGCGAAACGAACCTGAGCGTGAGATCCCTGCTTTCCATTACGAAGTTATTCGGAAGAACGAAGCCCACTGCCATCTTGGCGCTTATGAACTCCACGACCAACAGCCTTACGACGCTCGTGCCTATGCCTTCCGTGCCGCCTTCCACCTCGAACGTGTAAGCGTAATAGTTGAGCGTCTGGTTCTTCTCGTTCATCGATTGGAGATAGAGATAATCTTCCGTATCGACCCAGCACAGTATCTGAAGCATGCTCGCCTCCAGTCAGTTTTATTTTCCGGATAAAACCCCGATATTATACCCAAGCATGAATATAACACCTATTTCCCGCCGGGTTAAAGGAGGCCTATGAAGCTAAGCTGGCTCGGGACGCCCTTGCCCTCCCTCCTGTAGGAGTAAAAGCTCCCGTCGCACTTGGTGCAGTGCGATAGGGTCTCCATGGCGCCGGCCCCCGACCTTTCGAGTATTATCCCGTTCATCCGCGGGAGGTCGAGCATATACTTCCCGTCCCCCTTTTCGTGGAGGTAACCGCCGTCCGGGCCGAATTTGCCGAGGAAGAGCGAGGCCACGTCCTCCCCGACTTCGTAGCAGCAGAGCTTTATGGACGGGCCTATAACGGCGCGCATCCGCGAGGGCGGGACGCCGTAGCGCTCGTCTATAAGCCGAAGTACCTCGGCCGATATCCCGGCCAGCGTGCCGCGCCACCCCGCGTGGACGGCCGCCGTTACCGTGCCGCTTTCGTCGGCGAAGAGAATCGGCACGCAGTCCGCTGACGCGGCCGCGACGCCGAGCCCTTTCGAAGTGTTTATTAGACCGTCCCCTTCGGGCGCGGGCGGCTCGAATATTTCCTCGTCGTCCGTGAAGACGATCCTGCTGCCGTGGACCTGTTTCAGACGGGCGACCTTCTTAAGGCCGAAGGCCCCGGCGATGCGCTCCGTCCCCCCGGAGTCCCTATGCCCGAATCCGTGGACGACGCCCGGTATGGACGACAGTATACGGGATTTTATCCAGCTCATTTCTATAAATTATTTTCCCCGGCTTCCGAGAGAAAATTAAGCGCCTTTTTCATGTCCCCGGGCATCGGGGACGTGAATTCCATGCGCTCCCCCGTCCGGGGGTGCGTGAACGCGAGCTTCCACGCGTGTAGGGCGTGCCTGCCGATTATCTCCGCGGCGGCGGATATGACGTGCGGCTTCCGTCCCTTGCCGCCGTAGACCTCGTCCGCGAGTAGCGGATGCCCGGCCTCGGCGAAGTGGACACGTATCTGGTGCGTCCTTCCCGTTCTCGGGCGGGCCTCGACGAGCGTCGCGCCTTTCAGTTTTTTCCGCACCTTCCAGAGCGTAAGAGACTCCCTCCCCGACGGCGCCCGCGACGACATCTTCTTCCTGTCGGCGGGGTGCCTCCCTATGCGCGAGGAAATCGAGCCGGAGCCGGTCTTCATGGCCCCCTCGACTATGGCGAGGTATCTCTTCTCGACTGAGCGCGACTTGAACTGCGCCGCGAGCGAGTTGTGGGACGCGTCGTCTTTCGCTATGACTATCACGCCCGAGGTGTTCTTGTCGAGCCTGTGCACTATCCCCGGCCTCACCTTCCCCCCCACGCCCGAGAGCCCGTCCAGGCGGTGCAGGAGCGCGTTCACGAGAGTCCCGCCCGTTACGCCCGCGCCGGGGTGGACGGTCATCCCGGCGGGCTTGTCTATGACGGCTATGTATTCGTCCTCGTATATGACGCTTACGGGTATGTCCTCCGGCGCGGCGTCGAGAGGTGCCGGGGCGGGTATCGTAACATGAACCGTTTCACCCGGGCCGAGTTTTCTCGACGGCTTTATCGGCCTTCCGCCGACGAGAATATTTTTATCTTCTATGAGCTTTTTTATCCGGGAGCGCGTGAGTTCCGGCATGAGCTCGGGGAGGGCCGCGTCCGCCCTCTTCCCCGAAAGCTCGGGGGATATTACGAACGTGAGGGTTTTATCGCCTGCCGTCATGCACGGACCTGCGCGGAGGGGAGAGGGAGCTTATTTTCTCTCATTCCGCTCCTTCATCATGTGCTTCACGGCCGTCGCGACGACCCCGGAAACATTTTTATTCCATCTCAGGTTCCTGAGGTCGAACTCTCTGAGCTGCTTTAAAAACCCAATCGATATGTGAGGCGGCGTCTTGGGGTTGGTGACGAGGGCCAGCTTTACCTGGTATAGCCTCGTCCACTTCCTGCTGTCGGATATTTCGCGCAGTATCTCGTCGCTCACTATCTTCGACTGCGCTATCTGGACGACCTCGGTATCGGTGATTCGCGGGTTCTTGAGAACGGCGCGCGAGACTATCCTGTTCGGGTCCTTTACCAGAATCGCCCTCGCCTCCCTGTTCCCGAGGAGGGCGAGCTTTATCCTCTGCCCGACGTTAAGGACGCTTATCTTTATATAGGCGTTTTGATTTAATGCGCCGGGAGAGCGGTGCTCTTCGCCGGGTTCTTCTTCGGCTTCGTAGCCGGCTTCTTCCTCCCGGAGAAATTCCTCGTCTATTTCGAAGTCGTCGAGAAAAGAGCTCTCGGGAACAGGCGCGCCGCCGGATTCGGCCTGTGCGGGAGCGGCGGCGTCTTCGTCTTCCCCCGCATCCGTCCCGGAAGGAAAGTCGAACCTGTCTCCCATGTAGAGCTTCAGGAACTCTATCACCGCATCCATAGTCGAGCGCGTGATGAGCGGGTTCTTGCTGAGGGCTTCGACTATGTCGTTCGAGCGGGCGATCCTTTCGTGGTTATTCGCTATCAGGTCTATTATGTTCTGGTCGTGCACCCTTTCCGCGAGATATGCGACCGTCTCGTCCGTTGCCGAGGCGTTTAAGAGTATCCTCTGGAGCTGGGCCTCGTCCGTGAGCGCCCGCGCGAAAAAGTCGAGGAGCCCGGGCTCGGCGGCCGCGTCGGTGAGGATGGTCGAGACGACCTCGGACGGCATGCCCGACAGGGTTTCCCCGGCTTCGCGCGATACGTCTTCGTCCTCGTCCCGCGTAAGGTAATAGAGCACCCGGGAAAGGTCCCCCGGCGATGCGGGAACGAGCCCCCGCGCCGCCATGAGGCGTAGCTCTTTCGGGCGTGAAGGGTCGGCGAACTGCTTAATCGATTCCGGTATAGAGCCTGGCATATCTTCACTAGTGTATTAAAAAAAGCCCCCCGGTTCAACACGGCGGGCCCTTAGAGGCCCGGGGGGGCAGCCCGCTGCAGGATTTCGGCGCGGATACGATTCACTCGCATGACAATAGATTTTTAAAAGAATTGGCATATTATGTAGATGTAACAACCGAATCCGGAGACTTCACGATGACAGACTACAGCGGGATTGTTTCGAAATACGAGGGACAGTGGGCAGGGAGGCCGAGGAACGTCGGCGAGGGTGTGCTTTTCAGCTATTACGGGCCCGGCGCGCAGAACGTATTCATATCCGGGGACATGAACGGATGGAACAGCGACGTCAGCAGGCTCGTCAAGGGACACGACGACGTGTGGCGCGCTATATTCAGGCTGCGGCGCGGAAGGTCGTACGACTACAAGTTCATAGTTGACGGGAGCTGGACCACCGACCCCAACAATCCCGACCTCAACCCCGACACGTCGGGGGGTGCGAACTCGGTCGTGTACATAGGAGAAAGCGGCGAGGTCCTTCAGGCGGACAATCCCGAGAGGAAGAAGTTCACTCTCGAAGGCAGGGGCATATCGCACACGTTCTTCGATTCTGCCAGGTATAAGCGACGCTTTGACCTCTTCTACGTCCTCCCGCCGAACTACGACGACGAGATACCGCCGCCCGCCGTCATATGCCTGAACAATTACATAAAATCGCAGGATATCGAAAAGCACTGCAGGAAGAACGGCTACCTCGGGATAATGCCCGCGCCCGAGATCGGCGGGGATTTCATAAGGCAGGGGAAGCTCGATATATTCGCCGAGCTCCTCGCGTTCGTAAAGCAAAAATTCAGGGTGGACGAGAGCAGGGTATATCTCACGGGAATGTCCAACGGCGGGCTCGAAGCGTTCCTCGCGTCGATGTACTACCCCGACGTCCTCGCCGCCTCGGCGCTCGTATTCGGCCCCTACAGGCTGAGGAATTACAAGGACTCGGTGAAGGGGATGAACAGAGACGCCCTTGTCGGGTTCCTGGAGGGGCTCGACTTCCCGCACAGGATGCTGCTCAACCTCGGGAATCTCCCCGTTTACATATCGCACGGCGGGGCGGACGAAGCCGTGCCCGCGGCTGACGCTGCGACTCTCAACGAGATACTGGAGAAGCTCGGCGGAAGGGTGAAGTTCAACTTCTACCCGAACGAGGGGCACACGTGGATGATGGTGGACGACGACCTTCCCCACGTATTCGAATGGTTCGAAAATTTCAAGCTGGAAAAATACCCGAAATCGGTTTACTACACAGCGCCGTTCGGGGTTTTCAAGAACAGGGCTTACTGGACGGAGTTCATGCCCTACGAGCTTACGAGGCCCGTCAAGGTCAAGGCCGAGGTGAACGGAAAGAAGAAGCTCAAGACGGCCGTCGAGAACGTAAAACGGGTTATCCTGAGGCCGTCGCGCAAGCTCATCGATATGGCGCAGAAGCCGAATATCGAAACCGGGAACGACTCGGCCGGCGTGGAAACGGACCAGGAAAAGAACATAATAACCATCACGTATTAAAGCGCGCAGCCGACGTATGAAGATATCGGATTTCATGGAGCAGGAGCTTATCTCCATCCCCTACGGGATGGGGAAAATCGATGCGCTCTACTACAGGAGCACGGCCCCCGGGCGCGGGGATGGAATGGGGACCGTCGTAATACACGTCCACGGCTTTCTGGGGAACTTCCTCGAAGGCTCGCAGAGATTTCTGCCTCCTCTCCTGGCGAGGAAGGGGTATTCGTCCCTCTGCATCAACACGAGGCTCGCCACGTTCGGTCTCTTTTTCGGCTACGGGATCATCGACGACACCATACCGCAGCTCGACGCCGCCATAATCTATCTGAAGAAGCTCGGTTACAACAGTATCGTCCTCTCGGGGTACAGCATCGGGGGGAGCGTCGTTTTAAGATACGCCTCGCTCAGGAGCGACGCATCGAAATTTCCGTCGCTGAAGGGCATAATCGCCGTTTCGACGCCCTACTCGAACCCGGATTCGGTCAGAAGAAGGTGGGAGAGGTGGGGCAGTAATCCTTCCTACGACGAGATATACAGGAGAGTGAGGGAAACGCTCAGGCCCGACCCGATGCACACGGCCGAGGACCGCACGATGGTGATATACAGGGCGCGCGGCGATACCCTCAACCCCGAGCACACGGAGCTCTATACGTACAAAACGTGGTGGTTTCTCGCCGGGCCCGAGGCGGAATCGGCCAAGTGCTACAAGCAGATAACCGAAATAAACATCCCGCTCCTTCTCATACAGGGGCGGCGGGACCAGGACCTCCGGCCCGAGGAAGCGGAAGACCTCGCAAGCCTCGCGGCACACGCGGGGAACGGCGACGCAAGCGCGCTATACCTCGACGCCGCGCACGATTTCGAGGGATGCGAGGAGACTCTGGGCAAGGCAGTGACGAGCTGGCTCGACCGAAGGCTGGGTGCCGGGCCGGGTTAGAGCGAGTGAAAATGGGCGTCTAAAACTGTAAACAAACCACGTGAATACTCCAATAATCATTCCCTGAATTGCATAACGCGTGACGAAAATTGTTAAGGCCGGAAGAAAAGCCGGGGACGCACGGGAGAAAAGCGCATAGTTTACAGTTGGTTAGAAATTGCAGTCTTATGGCATAGTTTTTGCACTTTTATATTTCCAGTATGCATGGGGTGATGCATCGGCGAATCTAACGGGTAAAGTGAGGCCGGAAGGGACGAATGAAAAAATATGAAGAAGCCGATTTCGGAGCGCTTATGATAAGAAGGCAATTTTTTAACATGGCGGAGGCGGAGCCCGATGGTTCCAGGGTGGTAAGGCTCAAGTGGAGCGACGTGCTCGAAAGCGCATTCGACTACTACTACACGGAATATGTACCCGCGTGGACGCTGAACCCGACGCCGCTCAACAATTCGGGCGACAAGCTCTTCATATCGAAACGGAGTAAAGACTGGGTGAGCTGGGAGAAGATAGAGCCGATGAACAGGCCGGACATAGCCACGCTTTTCGACCTTCTGCCCGACCTCCCCGACGACAACACTTTCTGGCAGCTTATAAAAAAGCTCGGAAGCGAAGGCGTAAAGGAGCCCGAAGACCACTTCTGGGAAAATATCTTCACCTACAGATCGGCGAAGGAAGTAGAGGTGAACGGCAGGAAGTACAGGATAGAATGGGAGGCATGAGGCCGTCGTTCCATCCGCCCGCCGGGCTCACGGCGTCCGGCGCTTTAAATCTTCGGTATTTTCACTTCCGGGAGCTTCCCGCCGAAGAATTCCAAGGCGCTCCCCTTGTTTATTGAGATTTCGAGGAACCCTGAGCTCCCTGTGAGCGCTATAAGCTCCCCTTCTTTCCCGTCCGCGTAGCTCGCGGACATTCCGTCTATAATCATGTCCCCCGCCCTGATACGGGCCCCCTCGGTAATAACGGACCCCGGGATGTTCGTGACGAGATTCCCGAACCTGTCCGCGTATACGGCTCGGCCCTCTATAACATCCCCGTCGTCCAGCGGAGGTCGGATGTCGAGTCTTTCGTACGACGAAAGCCCGTTTCCCAGGTCTTCAAGCGCTACGCCCCTCGAAAGATGGGCGGCGGCCGGCGCGAATATATCCCTTCCGTGAAACGTCCTGCTCACGGACGGCAGCATGAACGCCGGATTCGTTATCTCGATGATACGGTCCACGCCTGATTTATCGAATACCATAGAGAAGACGCCGTTATCGGGCCCAACGAAGAGGTAGCCCCCGGCCTCTGCCGCGATGGCCCTCCGCGCGCTCCCGACGCCCGGATCGACGACGGCCACGTGTACGGCTCCTCCGGGGAAGTAGCCGTACGAGGCGTGGAGCTTGAACGCGGCCTCGGCGATGTTATAGGCCCCGATGCCGTGGGTTATGTCTATGACAATGGCGGAGGGGTTTATGCCGGCGATAACGCCCTTCATGACGCCCGCGTAGTGGTCGCCCGCGCCGAAGTCCGTGGTAAGAGTGATTATCCCCATTGTCGGTTGCCCTTTCCGGGAAGAGGTGCTACATTGCTCGGATATTACAATAACCCAACCTGGCGGGATTTGAAATGAGGCTTACGATTCTGGGCTCGGGGACGTGCGTTCCCTACGCGAGGAGGGGCTCCTCGGGCTACGCGGTGGAGCTCCCCGGCGCGAAGATAGTCCTCGACTGCGGGAGCGGCTCTACGAAGAGGCTGGCCGAAGCGGGGATAAATTATCTCGACGTCGATTACCTTTTCCTCTCGCATTTGCACCCCGACCACACGGGCGACCTCGCGGCGTTCCTCTTCGCCACCAAGTACGCATACGGCTCGCCCTGGGGCGACACGCGCGAAAAGCTGCTTCACCTGAGGGGCGGTCCCGGGTTCCTCGGTTTTCTCGAGGCGCTGAGAGGCGTATACGGAGACTGGATTTCGCCCGAGCCCCTCGATCCGGGCGAGCTTGTCGAGGGCGTATACGAATTCGGGGGCTTTACGCTCACCGCCGTAAAGACGCCCCACATCAACAGCAGCCTCGCGTACAGGATAGACCACGCAGGAAAGTCGCTCGTGTATTCCGGGGATACCGAATACTCGGAGCCGCTCATAGAGCTCGCCCGCGGTGCCGACGTTCTAATCGTCGAGTGCGCGCTCCCGCTCGACGGCATGAAGCGAAAGGGACACATGACCCCGGGGGACGTCGTCGATACGATAAACCGCTCCGGCGCAAAGCGCACCGTGATAACGCACCTCTACCCCGCGTGCGACAGGGAAGACGCCGTCGGGCGCATAGCGGAAGCCGTCCGGGCCGAAGTAATCGGCGCCGAGGACCTCCTGAGCATAGACGTCTGACGTCATTTTAATCCTCCGTCCTGAAAGATTCCCATTGACAAGAAAATTTCGTGCTGTTAAATGGTGTAAGACATAAACGACAGGAGGAACACCCGCATGGAACTGATGGAAGCGATAGGAAACAGAAGGAGCATAAGGTTTTTCAAACCCTGGAAGGATGTCGAGGACTGGAAGATACAGAGGATGCTCCAGGCCGCGCGGCATGCCTCGTGCCAGGGTAACTGCGGCTCGACCGAGGCCATAGTCATCGACAAGAAGACCTACCCCGCCGACAAGTTCGAGGAGCTCATTCAGTGCGCCTCGACTTTCAACGAGATACAGCTCAGGACGGCCCCGATAGTAATCGCGTGGCTCGTCAACATGGACGCGTGGTATAAGGAGCTAGTCGAGTCTTTCGCCGTCCTGTTCCCGGCCCGCGCCATCACCGCGGCGCACGGGTGGACGTACAAGATACTGACCGAGAGCACCTATCCCCGCCTGATGAGCTTTCCGAGGGATAAGGCCGAGGATTTGCTGAGGGTCGAGGCCGGGCAGGCCATAGCGAACTCGCTCCTCGCTGCGACAGAGCTCGGGCTCGGGTGCTGCCTCCTCGCGACCGGCAGAAAGCCGGCCGAATTCCCGAAGGTCCTCGGCGTGCCCGACAACATCGTCCCTCTCTGGATAATGGCAGTCGGCTATGCCGCCGAAACGCCGGGACAGAGGCCGAGAAAGCGCTTCGACAGGCTCTATCACTACAACACCTACGGCAACCCCCTCAAGGAAGACCAGGCGGTAAAGCAGGAGCTCATCGCCGAGAACATGATACAGCCGAAAGACCCGCTGCCTGGAAGGGACGAGGAGCTCAGGCACGTGTGCAGGATGTTCGGCTATAAGGAAGACATGCCCGACATGCCGAAGGACAAGATCAAGGCCCTTTACGAAGAGGACTCGATCTACTACGGCGAAGTGCCGCCGGGCCTCGAAGAAAAGGGCGTTTAACCGGAAGACGCGCTCGTCGAGGCTAAAGACAGGAGGTCCAGCACCGACTCCTTCACCTCCTCCACGCTTATCTCACGGAGGCATCTGACTCCGTAGGGGCATGGCGGTGTGTATCCGAACTCCGTACACGGGCTGCAGGGAAGGCGCTTGTTTATAACCGCGTGACGGTGCCCGCGAGGGGCCCACTTTTCCTCGATGCCCGCACCGAAAAGAGAAACCGTGGGGGTGCCGGCTCCGTACGCGATGTGCATGAGGCCGGTATCCCCCGAAACCAGCAGGTCGAGCGTGGATATAACGGCCGCCGTTTCCATGAGCGGCGTCTTTCCCGCAAGGTCGAGGACGCTGTTACAGTCAAGGCCCTTTTTGACCTCCGCCGAGCTTTCCACGTCCCCCGGCCCGCCCAGGAGCACCACGCCGAGCCCCTCTTCCGCGAGCGCCTTTGCGAGCCCGGCGAATTTCCGGGTCCCCCACCGCCTTTCCTTAACAGTCGCGCCCGTGAATATGCCTACCACGCCCCTCTTCCCGCTTTTAAACTCGTCCAGCGCGGAAAGAATTTTCCCATATTTGCTCGGGTCTATCGGCAAAAAGGGCTTGTCCTCGTCGAACGCGTATTCTTTCCCGGTTACTGCGGAGACCAGATTGAGAAAGCTCACCGCCTCGTAATCCCCGCGTCCGTGCGGTACGGTGTGCGTGAGCTGCCGGGCCCTCTCGTTCGTGGCGAATCCCGCCCTCACGGGGGCGCGGGTGAGGTATGCGAGAGCGGCCGTCATACGGTGCCACTGCTCCGTGTCTATCACGATGTCGTATCCCTCTTTGACGACGCCGGCGAGGGTTCCAAGCGGCGAGGAATCGTAGAGGAGGACGCCGTCGATATAGGGACAGTCCACGAGAATCCCGGCGTTTCTCTTCTCGGCGAGTACGTGAATCGGCGAGCCGGGGAATTCTCGCCTCAGCGCTGAGAGCGCCGGGTACAGGAGCACGGCGTCGCCTATGCCGCCCGGTCTTATTACGAGTATTTTCAGAGGAGTGTTATGGGGACCCTTCCCCGGGCTCACGATGAGCCTCGAAATGCCGCACGCAATCCCCCCGAGGATGCCGTCGATCCTTTTGAGCCCTTCTATTTTCCAGTTCATGACGAGGCAGGGGCGGCTGTCCGCCCGCACTCAATTATAAATCCTAGCGGAGGAATAGTGTAGGAACCCCGGGAGGGGTAATCGCCGGTTTCGCAGCCGGAGCCCGGGAAAGGGCCGTGATCTTGAACGGCCGGGCTCAGGCTATCGTGACGTCGCCGCAGAGGTAGACGTTCTGAACCGCGTTCAGTATCTCCACCCCTTCCTTCATCGACTTCTGGAAGGACTTCCGCCCCGTGATGAGGCCCATGCCGCCCGCCCGCTTGTTTATGACTGCCGTTCTCACGGCCTGCGCGAGGTCGTCCTGGTCGCTGCCCGTCGAAGCGCCGCCCGAGTTTATGAGGCTCGCGCGGCCCATGTAGCAGTTCACTACCTGGTAGCGGGTGAGGTCTACCGGGTGCTCCGTCGTAAGCTTCGAATAGACGCGCGGATCCGTCTTCCCGAATTTGAGGGCGAGGAAGCCGCCGTTATTCTCGGCCTGCTTCTGCTTCACTATGTCGGCCTCTATCGTCGCGCTTATGTGGTTCGCCTGCCCCGTAAGGTCGGCAGCGAGGTCGTAATCCGCCTTGTCCGTTTTAAACGCCGGGTTACGGAGATAGGCCCAGAGCACCGTCACGAGCCCGAGCGTGTGAGCGTAGGCGAAGGCCTCCGATACTTCCTGTATCTGGCGGTCGCTCTCCTCCGAGCCGAAGTATATCGTCGCGCCCACGGCAACCGCGCCCATCTGGTACGCCTGGTCGACGTTTGCGAACATTATCTGGTCGAACTTGTTCGGATACGTCAGAAGCTCGTTGTGGTTCAGCTTCACTAAAAACGGGATCTTGTGCGCGTACTTTCTCGAAACGGCTCCGAGGACGCCGAGCGTCGAGGCGACGGCGTTACAGCCGCCCTCTATCGCGAGCTTCACAATGTTCTCCGGGTCGAAGTAAATCGGGTTCGGGGCGAACGACGCCCCGGCCGAGTGCTCTATCCCCTGGTCCACGGGTAGTATCGACATGTAGCCCGTTCCCGCGAGCCTGCCCGTGTTGTACATGAGCTGGAGGTTACGGAGAACGGAGTTTGGCCTGTCGGACGGGATCAGTATGCGATCTACGAAATCGGGGCCGGGCAGGTGGAGCTGGCTCTTCGGTACGGTCTTGCTCTTGTGGTTGAGAAGGTAGTCGGCCTCGCTTCCGAGGAGCTTCGATATCGAATCTATCCCTTCCGTGCTCTTTACTTTTGCCATTTTCGCACTCCTCTTACGGTATTTGAGATTGGCGGCACAGCTGCGCCGGAGATTATCAGAAGTTTAAAATAAATTACACCCGAGCGAAAGCCCGATCGACAATCGGTCTTCAATTGGCGGCCAGGGACATGCGCTCTTCCCTGTCGTTCAGAATCGATATTCCGGGGAGCTCGTCGCCGCCCAGGAATTCGAGAAGCGCTCCGCCGCCGGTCGATATGTGGGTGATCTCCGAGTCGAGCACCTCGGCCTTCCTTATGGAGGCTATCGTCTCGCCGCCGCCCACGACCGTCGTCGCGCCGCGCCACGTGGCGAGCGCAACGGCACGCGCGACCTGCGTCGTCCCGGCCGAGAAATCGCCGACCTCGAATACGCCCATGGGGCCGCTCCAGAATATGGAGCCCGTGCCCTTAATCTGGTGGTTATACTTCGCGGCCGTCTTGGGGCCTATGTCGAAGCCCTGGAGGTCGTCGGGTATGGAGCCGTCCACGACCATGCAGTTCTTTCTTTTTTCCAGGCTGTTAGCTACTACGTGATCGACGGGGAGGTGTATCTTCTTGCCGTAGGTCGAAAGCGCGTCCTTCGCCCATGCCACCTGGTCGTCCTCTACTATCGAGTTCCCTATCCTGACGCCCTTGGCCTTTAAGAACGTGTATGCGACGCCGCCCCCGAGGAGCACCTTGTCGGCCTTGTCTATCAGGCTCTGAAGAGCGTGTATCTTGTCCTTTATCTTGCCGCCGCCGACTATGACTATGAAAGGACGATCGGGGTCTTCGCGGAGCCGGGTGAGGAACTTGAGCTCCCTGCTTACGAGAAAGCCCGCGACCTTCACCTGGAAATTGGCGGCCATACCGTAAGTCGAGGCGTGTTTTCTGTGAGACGTGCCGAACGCGTCGTTAACGTAAATGTCGGCGTAAGATGAGAGCGTTTTCGCGAATTCGGGGGCGTTGTCGGTTTCTTCTTTGTGGAACCTAAGGTTTTCGAGCAGCATCACCTCGCCGTCGGCGAGCGAGTCTATCGACTCCTTGACCTCGGGCCCCGTCACCTTTCCGGTGAATTTCACGGACTTTCCGAGTAGCTCCGAGAGGCGGTCCGCAATGGGCTTTAACGAAAGCTCGGGCATCACTATGCCCTTCGGTCTTCCGAGGTGGGAGCCCAGTATCACCCTTGTGCCCCTCTCGACAAGATAGTCTATCGTGGGGATCACCCTTCTTATCCTGTAATCCTCACTTATCTTCCCGTCCCTTATCGGCACGTTGAAGTCAACCCTGACAAAAACGCGTTTTCCCTTGTATGTCGAATCAGGGAGGTCGGATATAACGAGCTTACTCATTTCAGCCTTTCTCCTATGTACTCGATGAGGTCCACTACCCTCGACGAGTATCCGTATTCGTTATCGTACCAGCCTACTACCTTTACGAGGTTGCCCTCTACGACGGACGTGAGCTGGGAATCGAGAATCGCCGAGTGCGGATCGCCTATGAAGTCGGACGATACGAGCTCTTCCTCGACGTATCTCAGGTAGCCTTTCAGCTCGCCCTTCGCCGCCTGTTTGAATTTTTCGTTTACCTCTTCGGGCGTCGTGTCCTTTTCCACTTCGCAGGTGAAATCGACGACGGAGACGTCGGCCGTCGGCACCCTCATGGACACCGAGCTCAGCTTGCCCTTGAGCACGGGGTAGATTATCTCTATCGCGCTCGCGGCGCCGGTGCTCGTCGGGATTATGGAAAGGGCCGCCGCCCTTGCGCGGCGTAGGTCCTTGTGAGGGGCGTCCAGGATCTGCTGGTCGTTCGTGTAGGAGTGGATAGTCGTCATCTCACCCCTCTTTATTCCGAAGTTTTCGTGAAGCACCTTTACTATCATCGCAAAGCAGTTGGTCGTGCACGAGGCGTTGGATATGACGTCGAAATCGTTGCTGTAATCCCCTTCGTTCGCGCCCAGCACGGTCGTGAAATCCACTTCACCCTTGGCGGGCGCGGTGATTACGACCTTCCTGACCGTGCTGCCGAGGTGCGCGCCCGCGGCTTCCCTCGAACGGAAAACCCCGCTGGCTTCCGCTATGATCTCGGCCCCCGTATCCTGCCACGGTATGTTCTTCGGATCCCTCTCCGTGAATACCCTTATAGCCTTTCCATCTACAATTATATGTCCGTTTTCGGATTTTACATCTCCTTTGTACGGGCCGAATACGGAATCGTATTTAAAAAGGTGGGCAAGCGTTTTGGAATCGGATATATCGTTTATTCCTACGAATTCGAGCCCTTCCCTTTCGAGCCCGATACGGAGAACGTGCCTCCCGATTCTTCCGAACCCGTTAATCCCAACCTTGATAGACATCTAATCCCTCCACGTAATTGAAATGTTATTTAATTTGAAGAAAATCCTCTAAAAATTACCTTTACAAATAATGCGCGTCAAGGTATAGCACGGGCTCCCGGGGGTCCTTTCCTGCGCATCGGCGAAGGGAAATTCTCCCCCCAAACTTGTATTTGACAATTTTACCGTATATTTTCAATCCTTATGCGGAAAATAAGAGTCGGGATACTGGGGGCGAGCGGTTACACGGGGAGCGATCTTTTGAGGTTTCTCCTTACACATCCCTCCGTGGATATTACACATTTGACTGCGGATAAGCACGCCGGGAAGAGGATATCCGACGTCTTCCCGCACCTTTCCGGGTTCTGCGATCTGGAATTAAAACCCCTCGATCCCGAAACACTCCCGGAAGATATAGACGTAGTATTCCTTGCCCTGCCCCACGGGGCATCGGCGAAGGTCGTGGGCGAGCTCTACAAAAGGGACGTCAGGATAATAGACCTCGGGGCCGATTTCAGGCTGAGCCACGAGGTATATACAGTCTGGTACGGCGAGCACCCGCATCCGGGGCTCATCCCCGAAGCGGTGTACGGCATCCCCGAGATAAACAGGGAGCGCCTCAAATCCGCGAAGATCGTGGCGAACCCCGGCTGCTACCCGACGTCCGTCATACTCGGCCTGCTCCCCCTCGCGTGGGAGCAGCTTCTCCAGCCCGGTCTCGTCATAGCCGACTCGAAATCCGGCGTGTCCGGCGCGGGCAGAAGCCCCTCCCTCGACACCCATTTTTGCGAGGTCAACGAGGGACTCAAGGCATACAAGGTCGGCGAGCACAGGCACATGCCGGAGATAGAAGAGGTTATGCGTGAGTATTCAGGCATCGATCTCAGGGTACAGTTCGTGCCGCACCTCATCCCCATGGACAGGGGCATACTCTCGACAATATACGTCAGGCTGAACAAGTCGATGACGACGGGGGAGCTCCTGGAGCTCTACGGAAAGCATTACGAGAACGAAAGGTTCGTCAGGATTTCGCCCGAGAAGGTCTATCCGTCCACGTCCCAGGTGAAGGGCTCCAACTTCTGCGACATAGGCTTAAAGGCCGATCCGGAATCGAAGTCGGCCGTGATCGTGTCCGTGATCGACAACCTCGTCAAGGGGGCCTCGGGCGTCGCTGTCCAGAACATGAACATAATGATGGGCTTCGAGGAATCGGCGGGTCTCGATATTCCGCCTCTTTTCCCCTGAGCGCGGCTTAAGAGCCCGCACCCTTAAGCGCCCTTATCCTCTTCACGGCAGATACGACAGCCCCGGCGGCGTACTCTATCTCTTCCGGTGTGGTGAATCTTCCCAGGCTGAATCTGACAGACGAGTGAGCCTCTTGTCTTGTACGCCCCATGGCCAGGAGGACGTGCGAGGGATCGACGTTCCCCTCCGAGCACGCCGAGCCCGTCGAGACGGCTATGCCTTCGAGGTCGAGCGCCATCGCGAGCGAGCCGCCGTGAACGCCCTCGAACGACAGGTTGAGCGTGTTCCGGACCATGCCGTCCGGCTGCCCGTTAAGCGTGACGCCTCCTGCCCCTGAGTATATGCGGGCGAAGAGCTCGTCGCGGAGCCTCCCCACCCTCTCCCTGTCAGGGTCGAGCTCGCCGAGCGCAAGCTCCGCGGCCTTCCCGAGCCCCGCAATGGCCGGGACGTTTTCCGTGCCCGACCTCAGCCCCCTCTCCTGCCCTCCGCCGTGTATGAGCGGCGTGAGAGTGAGGCGCCTCGCGAGCCCCTCCCTTACGTAGAGCGCACCGGCCCCCTTCGGGCCATAGAATTTGTGGGACGATATAGAGACCAGGTCGGCATCGATCTTCTTCAAGTCGATTCCCATCTTGCCCGCCGCCTGTACGGCGTCCACGTGAAAGAGAGCGCCCCTTTCCTTTACGATGGCAGCGATATCACCGACAGGCATCACCGCGCCCGTCTCGTTGTTCGCGTAGATTACGGAGACGAGCCTCGTTTCGCCGGTGACGGCTTCGCGGAGCTCGTCGAGATCGACGAGACCGTTCCTGTCCACGCCGAGGTACGTCACCTTAAACCCGTGCGACTCCAGATACATGAACGCTTCCAGAGTGGAATCGTGCTCGACCCGCGTCGTTACGAGGTGCTTTCCCCCGCGCCCTCTCTCGGCGAACGCCGCCCCCTTTATTGCCAGGTTATTGCCCTCGCTCCCGCCGGAGGTGAAGAGTATCTCCCTCGCCCCGGCCCCGAGGAGGGCGGCGACCTTCTCACGGGCCTCGTCGAGCGCGGCTTTCGCGGCGCTCCCGAACGCGTGGATGCTCGAAGGGTTCCCGAAGCCGTCTTTAAAGTGCGGCATCATCGCTTCGAGGACCCTCGGGTCGACTGGAGTAGTCGCATTGTAGTCGAGATACACTTTCTTCATACCGGCAAAACCCGTATCGGGATTTAGTTTAGTTTACACAAGCCGCGCGCAGTCTTAACAGGCCGCAAGAGCCGCTGGGAAGAATGCTCACTTCGCCCTTTCGAGAAGCGAGGCATACTCGTCCTTCACCATCCCTATGAATTCGCGCGCGAGACGCGAAGGCTTCCGGTCCCTGTGCCACGCCGCAACCACGGTCCTCTTCGGCGACCGGCCCTTTATCGGCCTGTAAATGCAGGTGTTCGACGTGTCCGTAAGCACCATCATCAGCGGGACGAGCGAAACCCCGTTTCCGAACGAGACGCAGTGCTGAATCGTCGAGAGGTTCCACGTCCTGCATACGACCTCGGGGTTTATCTGCCTCTCGTAGCAGAAGTTATTTATCTGCTCGCCGAGGCAGTGATCCTCATCGAGGGCGATGAAGGGGACGTTCCTCAGGTCCTTCGCCCTTATCTCGCGCATTTTAAGGAGCTCGTGGCCCGGCGAGAGGGCCAGGTAAAGCGGGTCGTCGAAAAGCGGCTCCGTCGTAATCAGGTTGTTTTCTATCGGCAGGCTCATGACGGCGACCTCGATTTCGAGGTCTACTATGCCCCTCACCAGCATGTCTGTAAGGTTTTCCTGGAGCGATATGCGGGCGCGGGGATAGCCGGCGTAGAATCTCTTGAGCGCACCCGGGAGGAGATATGGCGCTATCGTCGGAATGAGCCCCGCGGAAAGCGTGCCGACACCTTCGGCCACGTCCTCGACTATGCCCGACTTTATGTTCCCTGCCTCGCTAAGAACGAGCCTCGCACGCGGCAGGAGCGCCCTTCCAGCCTCGGTGAGCGCTATGCGCCTTCCGAGCCTTTCGAAAAGCCTCTGCCCGAGCTCCTGCTCCAGCTTGATTACCTGCTGGCTGAGCGAGGGCTGGGCGACGTAGCACCTCCGGGCGGCCTTGCTGAACCCGCCCGACTCGGCGACTGCCACGAAGTATCTAAGCTGATGAAGCTCCATACGTTATCTCCCCGGCTACACAGGCGTCCCGTGCCCCCCCGGGACCCGTAGTTAATACATTTTACCATGCAGGAGATAAATTAGCATAGGCATTGCCTATCTATTACATAGATAATGAATATTTGACGACTATAGGTCGGGAGTTCATAATATTACTCCGACAGCAAGCATTCAAAGAGGAGGTGACAAAAAATGAGTGAGAAGAACGCATTAGCTCACGACGCTGTTATAGGAGATATGAATACCGAAAGCGCCGCCAAGTGCCCGTTCTCGGGCGGAATGTCCAAGCACAGCGCAGGGGGCGGCACATCGAACAGGGAATGGTGGCCGAACATGCTCCGGCTGAACATCCTGCGCCAGCACTCCCCCTCGTCCAACCCTATGGGCGAGGAATTCAACTACAGAGAGGAGTTCAAGACACTTGATCTCGATGCAGTAAAGAAAGACATTTTCGATCTTATGACCGAGTCCCGGGACTGGTGGCCGGCCGACTACGGGCACTACGGGCCGTTCTTTATCCGCATGGCCTGGCACAGCGCCGGGACCTACCGCGTAGCGGACGGCCGCGGAGGCGGAGGCTCCGGCAGCCAGCGCTTCGCACCGCTCGACAGCTGGCCCGACAACGCGAACCTCGACAAGGCGCGCCGGCTGCTCTGGCCTGTAAAGCAGAAGTACGGCAGGAAGATTTCCTGGGCCGACCTCCTGATCCTGGCAGGCAACTGCGCGCTGGAATCGATGGGGCTAAAGACGTTCGGCTTCGCAGGCGGGCGCGAGGACGTCTGGGAGACAGAGGAAGACATCTACTGGGGCTCCGAGGCGGAATGGCTCGGCGACAAGCGCTATACGGGCGACCGCGAGCTGGAGAATCCCCTGGGCGCGGTGCAGATGGGCCTCATATACGTTAACCCCGAGGGGCCGAACGGAAACCCCGACCCCATCGCAGCCGCCCGCGACATTCGCGAGACATTCGGCCGCATGGCCATGAACGACGAAGAGACCGTCGCGCTTATCGCCGGAGGACACACGTTCGGCAAAACCCACGGGGCGGCCGATCCGGCCAAGTACGTCGGGCGCGAGCCCGCCGCCGCAGGCATAGAGGAGCAGGGCCTCGGCTGGAAGAACAGCTTCGGTACGGGTAATGGGGGCGACTGCATCACCAGCGGACTCGAAGGCGCATGGACCACTACCCCGACGAAGTGGAGCAATAACTTTTTCGAGAACCTCTTCGGTTTCGAATGGGAGCTGTCGAAGAGCCCGGCGGGAGCATACCAGTGGATACCCAAAAACGGGGCCGGCGCGGGCACCGTGCCCGACGCGCACGACCCGTCGAAGAGCCACGCGCCGTTCATGCTCACGACCGACCTGTCTCTCAGGCTGGACCCGATATACGGGCCGATTTCGAGGCGCTTTTACGAGAACCCGGACGAGTTCGCCGACGCCTTCGCCCGCGCGTGGTTCAAGCTCACGCACCGCGACATGGGCCCGCGCTCGCGCTATCTCGGCCCCGAAGTCCCTGACGAAGACCTCATCTGGCAGGACCCTATACCCGCGGTCACGCACAAACTCGTAGACGACAATGACGCCGCGGCGCTCAAGGCAAAGATACTCGCCTCGGGGCTGACGGTGCCCCAGCTTGTATCGACCGCATGGGCGTCGGCCTCGACGTTCCGCGGCTCCGACAAGCGCGGCGGCGCCAACGGCGCGCGCGTTCGCCTCGCGCCGCAGAAAGACTGGGAAGTAAACGATCCGCCCCGGCTGGCGAAGGTGCTCGAAACCCTCGAAGGCATACAGAAGGAATTCAACGACTCCCGGACGGACGGCAAGAGGGTTTCACTCGCCGACCTGATAGTCCTCGCCGGATGCGCGGGCGTCGAGCAGGCCGCGAGGAACGCCGGTTACGAAGTTACGGTGCCCTTCACGCCCGGGCGCGCCGACGCGTCCCAGGAAGAGACAGACGTGGAATCCTTCACATACCTCGAGCCCGAGGCCGACGGTTTCCGGAATTATCTCAGGGGCCGTTACACCGTAAAGCCCGAGGAAATGCTGGTCGACCGGGCCCAGCTCCTGACGCTGACGGTTCCCGAGATGACGGTTCTCCTCGGCGGCATGCGCGTGCTCGACACCAACTTCGATCATTCCCGCCGCGGCGTCTTTACCAACCGCCCCGGGGCTCTGACGAACGACTTCTTCGTCAACCTGCTCGATATGGGTACGGTGTGGAAGGCGACTTCGGAGGACGAAGAGGAATTCGAGCTCCGCGACCGCAAGACGGGCGAGCTCAAGTGGACCGCTACGCGGGTCGATCTTATCTTCGGTTCGAACTCCGAGCTAAGGGCCGTCGCCGAAGTCTACGGATGCAACGACTCTCGGGAGCGGTTCGTTCACGACTTCGTGGCGGCGTGGAATAAAGTGATGAACCTCGACCGCTTCGACCTCATCTATCAGAACTAAAAAAAAGAGTTTGACCATATCCTCCTCCTTGTGAAGAGAAGCGGCGGCAATCCCCCGAACCGGGGATCGCCGCCTTTCTTTTTTAGGCCCTGTGAATAGCTGAAGAGCCGCCGGGTACGGAAAAGGAGCCCGGGACCGGGGCCGACAAGGCGCTCACCCGCCTGCCCTCTTCCCCCGCCGGGACTTCCGGCGAAAGTATTGACCCGGCCCTAAGAATATGTAATTATTAAATTTTGGGTCACTGAACAATGATAATATCCCTCAATTGGCTTAAGGAGTATGTCGATTTCTCCGTCTCTCCGGAGGAGCTCGCCGACAGGCTGACCATGTCCGGGCTCGAAGTGGAATCGATAGAATACGTGGGCAAAGCCCTCGAAGACGTGGTCGTCGCCGAGATACTCGATATGGGTAAGCACCCGGACGCCGACAAGCTCTCCCTCTGCAGGGTTTCGGACGGCGGGGCCGAATATCCGATCGTCTGCGGGGCGAGCAACATGAAAACGGGCGACAAGGTCGCGCTGGCGAGGACGGGCACGGTCCTCCCGCCGGGGCCGAAATTTCCCGAGGGAATCACCATCAAAAAAGCGAAGATAAGAGGGCAGGTCTCCGAAGGCATGCTCTGCGCCGAGAACGAGCTCGGGCTGGGAATAGAATCGGACGGCATCATGATTCTTCCGCCCGGCGCGGTTCCGGGGACGCGGCTCATAGACGAACTAGGCATTAACGACGTCCTCCTTGAAATAGGCATAACCCCCAACCGTCCCGACTGCCTCAGCGTGGTCGGGACGGCCAGGGAGGCAGCCGCCGTGCTTTCCGGCACGGCAGGGTATCCCGATACGTCGGTGAAGGAGTCGGGGAGCCCCGTCGGCGACTACGTATCCGTCGAGATAAAATCGCCCGAGAGCTGCCCCAGGTACACCTGCCGAGTGATAAGCGGCGTAAAGATAGGCCCGTCGCCCCGGTGGATGAAGACGCGGCTCGAATCGTCGGGGATAAGGTCCATCAATAACGTCGTGGACGTTACGAACTACGTCCTCCTCGAATTAGGCCAGCCGCTCCATGCGTTCGATTACGACCTCGTCCGGGGGAAGAAGATAGTCGTGAGGCAGGCCGGGGACGGCGAGACGATCACGACCCTCGACGGCGTCGAAAGGAAGCTCTCCGCCGACGACCTTCTCATCTGCGACGGCGAAGGGCCCGTTGCGCTCGCGGGCGTCATGGGCGGGGCGGATACCGAGGTCACCGGGGGGACGACGAGCATACTCCTCGAAAGCGCCTATTTCAGCCCCGATACCGTAAGAAAAACGTCCAGGAAAACCGGGCTCAAATCCGAATCCTCCTACCGGTTCGAAAGGGGCGTCGATCCCGAGGGCGTCGTAAAGGCGCTCGACAGGGCGGCGGGGCTCATCGCCGGGCTCGCCGGGGGCGAAGTAGCCGCCGGCAGGATAGACGAGAACCCCGTCATAATCGAGCCCGCGGTCGTGAGCGTCACGGCTTCGCGCGTGAACGCCATACTCGGCACCGACATAAGCGAAGAAGAAATAATATCGATACAGAAGAGGCTCGGGCTCGAGCTTCTGTCGTCGGAGAACGGGGTTCTTGCTTTTAGAGTGCCGACGTACAGGGTGGACCTCACCCGCGAAATAGACGTCATAGAAGAGACGGCCAGGCTTTACGGCTATAACAACGTGCCCGTCACGCTCCCGGCCGTCGCCATGAAGACGGAGCTCCCGGGCGGCGGAAGGGCCGTACAGGCTAAATTCAGGGAAGTATTCACGGCGAACGGTTTCTACGAGGCGATAAATTACAGCTTCGAGGACGAAGAGCTTCTCGGGCTCTTCAGCCCCGAAAAGGCGCTCCCGATACTGAACCCGATAAGCAAGGACGGGGCCGTCATGAGGACGAGCCTTACGGCCGGACTCGTAAAGAACGTGCTACTTAACCTGAGCAGGCAGGAGAGCGACATAAGGATCTTCGAGACGGGGAAGATTTATATCCCCTCGTCGGGAGATAAGCTTCCGAAAGAGACCAGCAAACTGGCTGCGGCCGCAACCGGAAGGAAACAGCCTGAGCTCTGGGACAGGGAGGAATTCGATTTCTTCGATTTAAAGGCGGTGCTCGAAAAAGCGCTCGGCGCGCTCCACGCGCAGGAAGGCGCTTCGTTCAGAGCGGCGCCTGAAATCGCATTCCTCCATCCCGGAAAGTCCGCCGAGATCGTCATAGACGGCGAGGTCGTCGGCTACGCCGGCGAGCTTCACCCCGGGTTAAGAGAAAGGCTCGATCTCACGAGGAGGGTGTACGTCGCCGAGATGGACCTCGACGCCGCCGCACGTCTCACGGCGGGGAAGAAGGGCGAATTCAGGCCGCTTCCGAAATTCCCGTCCGTAAGGCGCGACATCGCGCTCGTAGTGGACCAGGGCGTTTCCGCAGGGAGTATAATTGACGAGATAAGGTCCATGGGCTCGGGCCTTATAGAGGACGCCCGGATATTCGACGTATTCACGGGCGGTACGGTGCAGGAAGGGAAGAAGAGCGTCGCCGTTTCGCTCCACCTGAGGGCCGCGGACAAAACGCTCACGGAAGAGGAAATCAACAAAATTCAGGACAAGGCGCTTAAGAAACTTCGATTGGCTCTGGGTGCCGAATTACGTACAATATAGCGAATGGAGGGGTAAAGAGATGACTAAAAAAGAGCTGGCAGACGTAATACACACCAGAATCGGTCTCTCGAAGAGGGAGTCCGCGGAAATAGTAGAATTCTTTTTCGAAATAGCCAAGGAGAGGCTAAGCAAGGGCGAGGGCATAAAGCTCCCCCGGTTCGGCAGCTTCCGTGTCCAGAACCGCAAGGCCAGGAAGGGCCGCAACCCCGCAACGGGCGAAACTATAGAAATCGCCGAGAGGAAGGCGGTCGTGTTCAAGCCCAGCAGGTTCCTCCGCGACGCCATAGACAAGCAGACAGCATGATGCTGCATGAAGCATATCTATAGTTTTTTCAGGAATAATATCCTGGCCGGGATACTGGTCACCGCACCGTTCGGCCTCACACTATTCATACTATTCAAGCTCGGCACGTGGATCGTCGGCCTCGTAAGCGCAATACCCGGAAGGGTTTTGGGCGGCCCGTATGCAGACCTTCCAAAAGGCGTTTACGAAGCCCTTCTCTTCTGCACGGGGCTCTTGGGGACGCTCCTCATCGTCCTTATAGTCGGGGCCCTGGCCAGGAACATACTGGGCAGCAAGCTCGTCGGCCTGGGCGAAGCCGTCATAACGCGTATCCCCCTCGCGCGGACCATATACACCGCGACGAAGCAGGTAATAGAAACCGTCTTCATGGGGAAAGGGATCAAGGATATAAAGAGGGTCGCCCTCCTGGAGTTTCCGAGGAAGGGCATGTACTCGATAGGCTTTATCACGGGAAACCTCGAAAGCGGTACGCCCCTTAACCGGTCCGAAAGGAATCTCGTAGGCATATTCGTGCCTACGACGCCTAACCCGACCACGGGATATTACGTCATGCTGCCGGAAGAGGACGTAAAAGAGCTTCATATAAGCATAGAAGACGCATTCAGGATAATAATGTCGGGCGGACTCGCCGCCAATACATCGGAAAATGCTCTCCCGGGCACGAAAAACAATCGAGAAGTATGACATGCTCCGGCCGGGAGACAGTGTCGTCGTCGGCCTTTCCGGCGGCGCGGACTCGGTATCCCTGCTGCACGCTCTTCACGAGCTCAAGGCATACAAGCTCACTCTGGTAGCCGCGCACCTTAACCACGGCATACGCGGGAAGGAAGCCGCGCGCGACGCTGAATTCAGCCGGGGCGTGGCGGAATCCCTCGGCGTGGAATTCGAGCTCGGCGAGGCGGACGCGCCGGCGCAGAAAAAGAAGTCCCGGCTCTCTCTCGAAGACGCGGCCAGGGTGCTGAGGTACGAATTTTTCGAGAGCGTGCGGAAAAAGCACGGGGCGGCCAGGATCGCTACGGCCCACACCCTCGACGACCAGGCCGAAACAGTCCTCATGCGGCTCCTTCGCGGGAGCGGGACGCGGGGGCTTTCGGGCATCCCTCCCGTATCGGGAAAATATATCGTGAGGCCGCTTATCGAGACGGACCGCGCGGCCATAGAGGGCTACCTTAAGTCCCGCGGGATCGAATGGATAGACGATTCGACGAACCTGGAGAGGGATTATTTGAGGAACAGGATAAGGCTCGACCTCCTGCCGGGTCTTTCGGAATATAACCCGAAGATAAAGGAAACCCTCGCACGGACGGCGGATATACTGCGCCTCGAAGAGGATTTTATTTCCCGCGAGGCCGAAAAGGGATTCCGGAGGGTTTTTAATCGCGAGCGGGGAGAGCTCACGGGAGACCTCGCCAAATACACCCGTCTCCATGGGGCCGTGAGAGTCGCCGTTCTTATGCGTGCGCTCACCGAAACGAGGGAGAATCTCAAGAATGTGTCGTCGATCCACCTCTCCGCGGCGGACGCCTTCCTGACATCGATGGCAACGTCCGGAGAGTCCGTATTTCCTGGGGGAAGCGTCATTGTGAAGGGACACGGGTCCTTCATCGTGACGACGAAGGACGAGTTGGCCCGCGGGTTTGCGCATGAGATTCCCACGCCGGGAAAATGGACCTTCGACGAGCTCGAAGTCGAGGTGGAAGAGGTCCCGGCAGCGGGGCTCGAAGAGGATAGAGAGGACGTCGTTTATCTCGACCCGGGGGCCGTAAGGTTTCCGGTAGAGGTAAGGAGCTTTAAACCCGGGGACAGGTTCGTCCCGCTCGGCATGAAAAGCCGGAAGAAGGTGAAGGACTTTTTCATCGACAGGAAAGTCCCGGCCTTCGTGCGGAAGCGCGTTCCGATATTCCTTTCCGCGGGAGAGATAGTCTGGATAGGCGGGATGAGGATCGACGAGCGGGCGAAGGTAAAAGGCAAGCCGGAGAAGGCTTTGAAGCTGACCCTCGTAAGGCCGCGGTTCTAGGACGCCGCCTTCACCGCCCGCCGAGGGCGAGGTATGCCGCCCCCAGTATGCCTTCGTCGCCGTTGAGCCCGGCCCTTTCGATCACGACCCTCTCGGCCGGGGCTCTCAGGCCGCGTTTTTTCAGCTCGGCGCGTGCGGGCCCTATGAACATGTCCCACGCCCGGGCTACCCCGCCGCCGAGGACTATCATCTCGACGTTGAGGATATTGACGAGGCTCGCCATGCCTATTCCGAGCGCGACGCCGAACCGCTCCCAAATATCGATAGAGGCCGCGTCGCCCTTGAGAGCGGCGCTCATGACGACCTCCGGAATGTCGTCGGGGTCAGACCCGGGGATCATATCCCTGAGGACGGTTTTCACGCCCGGCTCCGCGAGCGCCTCCCTCACCATCCTTCTCACAGCCGTCGCCGAGGCGTAGCTTTCGAGGCAGCCATGGTTCCCGCAGTTACAGAGGGCGCCGTCCGGGTAGACGGTCATGTGTCCGACCTCTCCCCCCATGCCGTCGGCTCCCGTCCATAACCTCCCGTCGAGGATGATTCCGCCGCCGACCCCGGTGCCGAGCGTTATCATGACGAGTGACGCGGCGTCCTTCCCCGCGCCGATCCACCATTCGCCCAGTGCCGCGCAGTTGGCGTCGTTTTCCACGATAACGTTGGTCCCCGGGCCGAGTTTTTTGGCGAGGTTATCCCGTATGGGATAGTTGACGACGTTCGCGATATTGGGGGCCTGCGTGATGACGCCGGTTTTTGAGTCTATAACCCCCGCTATGCCTATGCCGACCCCCGAGACGCCGCCTTCGCCGCCCAGCTCGTTTACAAGGCCCGCGATGTTCTCGACCACGGCGTCGATACCGTCGTCCGCGTCGGACGCGATCCTGAGCTGCCTCAGTATACGGCCCTCCGGGGTGACGAGAGCGCCCCGGAGGTTAGTCCCTCCGATGTCCATTCCTATTACGGTCTTTCCCATGCGATTACCGGTCCCGGGGTTAAATATTCACGGCTTTGCTGTAAAATATCGTCGATTGTTCTCGTCTTGTAAACAAGCCGAAGGAAGAAGCAAAATTCATAAGGATTCGAGAGGCGCGGCACATTGAGCAAGGATAAAAAAAAGGGCGGGCTCGGGCTGTGCGCCGTGGATTCGCTCGGCGCCGGCGAGCCGCTCTACGGCACGGCGGCCGAGGCGAGCGGATGGATACTCATAGAGTACAGGGGCAGATGGTCCGGCGACGCGTACAAGGACAGCTCCATACCGAAGGCCGCCAGAGAGAAGCTGAAGAAGATCGGGAAGGCAGTCAAGGGCTCGCGCCTTCAGGTCGTGAGCCAAAACGGGCGTGGGGACGAAGGCATAAGCCTCTTCATCTCGCGCGCGTCGGATACGGACGCCAGGCTCTACGAGATAAACCTCGGCTCGTACGAAGACCTCCCTCTGCTGGACGTGGACTCCGTGTTCGAGGGCGATAAATACGAGAGGAAAGAGCCCCTCGTAATCGTATGCACGAACGGCGAGCGCGACACGTGCTGCGGGAAATTCGGGAAGCCCGTATACCTCGAAGCCGCCGCCGGCCCCCACGGGCGGAACGTGTGGCAGACTAACCACATCGGAGGGCACAGGTTCGCCGCCACGTTCGTCTGCCTCCCGCACGGCATTTGCTACGGTAGGGTGAGGGAAGGTAAAAAGGCGGACGACGTAATAGACAAGTACGTGCGCGGCGAGATAGACCTCGGCAGCCTTCGCGGACGCTCCTGCTACAGCGCGGAGGCCCAGGCGGCGGAATACTTCCTCAGGACGGAAACGGGCAGGACAGGGCTTTCGGAATTTACGCTCAAGCGCGAGAAGAAAACCAATGACGGTATCGACGTCGATTTCATATCCCCGGGCACGGGCGAGGCGTACAGGGTGAACGTCCTCAAGTCGAAGCGGGTTGCAAAGGTTCTCAAGAATTGCGGCGACGGCAAAAGAGACTGGGTATCGGGGTTTATAAACGGAGGCGTGAGCATAATACCGGCGGCGGGGAAAGCATGACTACACAGACGGGCATAAAGAACCCCCTTCACGTGAACGAGATAACGGCCGAATGGCTGACGCTGATATTGAGAGAAGGCGGCTCCATAGGGAAATCGCGCGTAACAGGTTTCAGGATACTTCCCTTGGGCGGCGTCGAGGGGTTCATGAGCAGCGTGGTGAAGGCGGTCCCGGCTTACGACGTGAAGGAAGAGGGGGCGCCCGGGTCGCTCGTTATAAAAATCGAGCCCGAATCCGAATCCTACAGGCAGGCGGGCGAAGAGCTCCACGCCTTTACGAGAGAGATAATGTTCTACAGGGACGTCGCTCCCGGCGTTTCCATGAGGCTCCCCCGCATATACGGCTCCGTTATGGAGCCTCCGGCATACGCTATAGTGATGGAGGATCTGAGCGCGTTAAGGCCCGGGGACCAGATCCGGGGAATAAGCGAGAAAGAGGCCCTCGGAATTACGGCGGATATAGGAAAGCTCCACGCCCGGTACTGGGGGAGCCCCGAGCTCGACGGGTTTGAGTGGATACCCTACGAGAACCCGGTCTGGCAGGACTACGAAGAGAAATGGCCGTCCTTCATCGGGCACTTTGGAGGGCTCCTCGACAGGCGCGCGGTCGAGCTCGGAGAAAAACTCGGAAGGTGCGCCCCGTGGCTGGCCGGCGAGATAAACTCCCGTCCGAAAACCATAGTTCACAGCGACCTCAGGGCCGACAACCTTCTATTCGGGAAGCCGGGCTCGGATGAGCGCATTGTCATACTCGACTGGCAGCTCGCGATAAGGAGCATGGGGGCCTTCGACGTGGCCAGGCTTACGGCCGGGAGCGAACCCGTTTCCGAGCGGAGAAAATATCACTACGAAGTCGTGGACACATGGTTCGACACAATCGTCGAAGACGGCGTCGGCGGCTACACGAGGGACGACGCGGTCAGGGACTACAGGCTCGGCCTTCTCCTTAACCTCTGCTTCCCGGTCCATTTCCACGTCGGGTCCATAGGCGCTACGGGACGCGTGAAGAAGCTCGTGCGGGCCATAGTCACGAGGGATTTCGCGGCTGCCCTCGACTTCGACGCGGGCTCCGTCCTGCCCTGAGCGCCCGGCGCGATCAATCCCCCGGCTTCACACCGAACCGGTTCAGATGGAATACCTCGTGCGGAGGTTTCCGATTTTTCCCGTGGCCGGCGAGCCCCTCGTCGAAGTATCCGAAGGGAAGCACGGTCAGGATGCTGAGCGAGCCGGGTATGCCGAGATACTGCGCGAGGCCCTTTTTGTCTATCATGCCTATCCAGCACGAGCCGAGCCCCCGCCCCCAGGCTGTGAGCGCCATGTTCTGCACTGCGCGGGTCCCGTCTATCTCGTGCCATTTGCTGGACGGGTCTGTCAGGACGACGACGGCGAAGGCGGCCTCCGATACGAACCTCCCGCTCGTGCAGTATCTTTCGAGTGCCTCGAGCACGGCCCTGTCCGTAACGAGAATAAACTCCCAGGGCTGCTGGTTACGGGCGCTCGGCGCGAGCCTTCCCGCCTCCATTACCTCGCTGATTACCTCTTCGGGAACGTCGCCTGTAACGTAGCTCCTTATCGAGCTCAATGTTCTTACGCAGTCGAATACTTCCATCTTTTCGCCTCCTCTCCCGTTTAAAAAAACGCCCTTGCATGAATCCATACGGGACGCGTGTACAACTAACTGATAAGTATAGCAGCACGCTTGAAGCGGTGCGTCCATACACGGACCATGCGCCGCGGGAGGGGTTTATGTTTTCAGATAAGGAAAGGGAATACCTGAAATCGCAGCGCCTGGCGAGGGTCGCCACCGTTTCGAAGCGCGGCCAGCCGGACGTCGCCCCCGTCTCATTCATGCTCGACGGGGACAGGCTGGTAATCCCGAGCATCGACATGGAGAAGACGCTTAAATACAAGAACATCAGGAACGGCGGCGCGCTCGTGGCCGTCGTCGTCGACGACGTGGAATCGGCGAGGCCGTTCAGGCCGCGCGGCATAAAAATGCACGGCGCGGCCGAGCTCGTCGAAATGGAAGGCCCGCTCGGGCATGGCCTTAACATAGTTGTAACGCCCCGTCGCGTGTGGAGCTGGGGCATCGACAGGGAATCCTTCGAAAACGGGAAGCCGCTGCTCAAGGTGAGAGACCTCGAGGCCGGGTCGGAATCCGTCATAAGGCTCGGAAAGTAAAATTCCTGAATCCGCCCGGTCTGAAACTTCCGTTTCAAATAAGCCGTTAACCCCGCGGTGGCTGCAGGGTTAACGAAACCCGGCTAATTCTATTTACACACCTTTCACTCCGGCGCTTCCCGCGCGGCGGGAGAAAAAACAGCCGTCTTCGGCTTAAGTTAACTGCCCTCGCATGATATAGTTTCACAATCCCGATATTCTAAGGCCGTAGAAATCACGGTAATATAAAGGCTTAAAGCGGAGGCCGAGTGTGATCAAGAAATCATGGGCGGGAAGGTTCAAAAAGGGCACGCATAAGGTTGCCGAGAAGTTCTCGGCGTCTATAGACTTCGACAAGAGGCTCTATAAGGAAGACATCGAGGGCAGCGTCGCGCACGCCGGGATGATGGCGGCGAACGGCATAATCCCCGAAAAGGAAGCCGAGAAGATAATAAAGGGGCTCCGGCAGATAGAGAAGGAAATCGACTCCGGTAAATTTCCGTTCAGGGAAGAATACGAGGACATCCACCTCAACATCGAAAAAAGACTCATAGAGAAGATAGGCGAGGTCGGGGGCAAGATTCACACCGGCAGAAGCCGGAACGACCAGATAACCCTCGACATGAGGCTCTACCTCAGAAAAGAAATAGAAGAGATAGTAGAGCTTCTGGGTCTCATCTCGGAAAGGTTAGTAGACCTCGCAGAAAAGAACTTCGGCACGGTACTCCCTCTTTACACGCATCTCCAGAGAGGGCAGCCCGTCCTCCTCTCGCACCACCTCCTCGCGCTCTTCGAGATGCTAAAGCGCGACAGGGAGAGATACATAGACTGCTTCGGAAGGGTGAACGTGATGCCGCTCGGCGCCGGCGCGGGGGCGGGGACGACGTTCCCGATAGACAGGGAGCACACGGCCTCGGCGCTCGGATTCCCCGAAGTCACGCGGAACAGCATAGACACGGTAAGCGACAGGGACTTTATAATCGAATTCATATCCGTATCGGCGAACCTCATGGCGCATCTGAGCCGTATATCCGAGGAGCTCGTTCTGTGGTCTACCAAGGAGTTCGACTTCGTGGACCTCGGCGACGAGTTCACGACGGGCTCCAGCATAATGCCCCAGAAGAGAAACCCCGACATGGCCGAGCTCATACGCGGAAAAACAGGCCGCGTCTACGGCGACCTCGTGGCGATACTGACTATAATGAAGGGGCTTCCCTTCTCCTACAACAGGGACATGCAGGAAGATAAAGAGCCCATGTTCGACGCGGCCGACACGGTGAAGTCCTGCCTCGCCGTCCTTCACGAAATGCTTCACACGATAGAGTTCAAAAGGGCGAATATGGAAAAAGCGCTCGGCGAGGGGTTCATCACGGCGACCGACATCGCGGACTACCTCACACGGAAGGGAATGCCGTTCAGAAAAGCGCACGAGGTTACGGGGAAGATCGTAGGATATGCAGAGGAGAAAGGAAGGGAGCTCATCAACCTCCACATCTCCGAATACAAGATGTTCTCGAAGGCATTCGACGAGGACCTCTTTGATTATATAACGCTCGAAGGGTCGGTCGGGAACAGAAAGTCCTACGGCGGTACGGCCGGTGAGAACGTCCTCGAAATGATAGAGACGGCAAAAAAAGATATCGCTTCCTGGAAAAAAGAAGTATAGAGCGTTCAAAACATATCCCGGTCAACCCGGGTGGGAGGTTTCCCATGCCTGAAATGAGTGACGCTGAACGGAGGAAATTCCTTCTGGACGGCACCAAGACCGGCAAGCTCGCGACGGTAAGGAAAGACGGCTCGCCGCACGTCGTGCCCGTGTGGTACGACCTCGACGGCGACAGCCTCGTTTTCACGACCGGGGCCGAAACGGTCAAGGGGAGGAACATGGAAAGGGACCCCAGGGTTTGTATGGCCGTAGACGACCAGGCCCCGCCCTACTCTTTCGTGATGATAGAAGGCACGGCCGAGCTGTCCGAAGACCCCGAAGAGCTCCACAACTGGGCGAAGCGGATAGCGGGAAGGTACGTGGGGCAGGCGGAGGCCGAAGCCTTCGGGAAGAGGAATTCCGGGGAGGGCGAGGTACTCGTCAGGATTACCCCTTCGAAAATAATCTCGTACCGCGACGTTACGGCCTGGTAGACAAGCTCCGATCCCGGATTCGCCGCGAGCGGGAATACCGGATTATAATTTATTGTTTCACCCCCGGAGGAATGGATGGAGATTCACTCTGAGCGGAAGACAGGCAGCGCGGAACTGTCGAAGGTTCTTAAAAGATTTCTCGCGTCCGAGAGAAAATTCACCCCGCTCATCTTTTGGGCCGCCATAGCCGGCGGCCTTACCGGTATCGTCGGCGCACTGTTTCAAATCTCGATAGACAAGGTCGGCGGGCTCAGGCAGATGTTTATGGACAGCCTGCCGCAGTCGACCTCCGTACTCGTCATGGCGTCCGTTTTATTTTCCGCGGTCCTCGTATTCCTGGCGTTTCTATTGGTAAGAAGGGTCGCGCCCGAGACGGGCGGGAGCGGCGTCCACGAGATAGAGGGCGCTCTCGACGACATAAGGCCCATAAGGTGGAAGCTCGTCCTGCCCGTAAAGTTCCTAGGCGGCCTTTTGTCCCTCGGCGGGGGGATGGTGCTCGGCCGCGAGGGGCCGACGATACAGATGGGCGGCAATATAGGGAAGATGGTCTCCGATATTTTCAGGGTATCGAAGGACGACTCCCACGCCCTCATAGCCGCGGGCGCCGCGGGCGGCCTGACGGCGGCGTTCAACGCCCCGCTCGCGGGCATATTGTTCGTCTTCGAGGAGATGCGCCCCGAGTTTAAATACAGCTTTCTCTCGGTGCAGGCCGTGCTCGTGGCGTCGGCCGCGTCCGACATCGCGCTCCGCGCAATAATGGGCCAGCAGCCGGACATATCCATGCAGATGCTCTCCGCCCCCGCCCTCTCTTCCCTCTGGCTCTTTCTCGTATTCGGAATAGTGTTCGGGGTATTCGGGGTGCTCTTTAACTTCCTTCTCGTAAAGACGCTCGACTTCTTCGCGAACCTGAAGGGTTATCTCTTTTCCCTGACGGGCCTGCTGGTCGGGGGGCTTATAGGACTTCTCGCGTGGTTTTTCCCCGATACTATCGGCGGCGGATACGCTGTCATACCCAAGGCCCTTACGGGGACCTTTCCCGTGATGGTTCTATTGATACTGTTCGCGGCCAGGTTCGGGACAACAATGGTAAGCTACGGCTCAGGCGCGCCCGGTGGGATATTCGCCCCGATGCTTGCCCTGGGCACCCTCTTCGGAATGTGGTTCGGGCACTACGCGGGCTTCTTTTTTCCCGGTGTCGACATAAGGCCCGAATCCTTCGCCGTGGCCGGGATGGCGGCCCTCTTCTGCGCAACCGTAAGGGCGCCGCTTACGGGTATAGCGCTGACGATAGAGATGACGGGTAACTATTTCCTCATACTTCCGCTCATAATCACGTGCCTCACGGCTACGGTCGTCGCGGAAGGGCTCGGCGGAAAGCCGATATACACGGTGCTCCTGAGAAGGACCTTAAACCTGGCGAAAAAGTAGAGGCCGGGGAAAGACGGTGTTCGAGCCGCCGCGCACCGCCCCGGGAATGGATCAGGCGCGCGCTCCGGTTTCGTCGTCCTTGCATCCGCCCTCTCTCAATATCTCCTCGATTTCGTAGCCGGCCGCGATGCTGGCTATCGAGGAGACGAGCTCGTGCGCGGGCGAGCAGACGACGCACTCGGCCCCGCTTTCGACCGGGCTCCCGTGATAATACAGGGGGACGAATTCCATGCCGCGCGTGTTCAGGTTTTCGAGGCCGCTCTTCCCGCTGTTCACCCTCAGGAATCCACCCGCGACCTTGGCGTTCACGAGGTAAAAGACGGGCTCCGCGGCGGAGTCGGCGCCGTGGGCCAGCGTCGTCGGTATGCCCTCCTGTATTACTATATCCCGGACGGGCTTCCCCCCCTTGCTCACGCGCATCCGCTTTCTGCCCTCGGCGTTGAGGTTTCTTATCTCCTCGGGCCCCGAGACGCTTATAACGGCCATGCCGTATGTGCCGGAGTTACTCTTGATGAAGAGGTAGGGCTTGTCGCTTACCCCCCTCGCCTCGTATTCCCTTTTCAGCCTGTCGAGTATTCTGGCGGCTACTTCGGCGACCCTTTCCCTGTCCGCCGGATCGTCGAAATCGACCCCTTCCACCGGCACGGTCTCGATGCTTACTATCCAGGGGTCGATGCCGATTATATCCGCCGCTTCGCGTGCGAGCCTGTTGTAGAAATCGAAATGAACGCTCTTCCGGCGGGTGTGCCAGCCGATTTCGACCGGCGGCTCCACGGGCTGGATTATGTCGTTAAGCGATTTCGGGCACCTCTCCGAAAAATCGTTGTTTATAAGGAGGAGGTCGGGGACGGAGTTCGACGTGAAAACTTTGTGGTCTTCCTTTTTGACCTTGTACGCCGTGACGTCTTCGCCGTTCTGGGCTTTGAACGTCGCGCTGTCCTGTGTAAAGTCGTCGCTGACTATTCCTATGTCCACCAAATAGCCGACTTTTACGAGTATGGATCTGAGAACGGAAACGTTTTCCCAGTAGTAGGGGTTCCTCGTGTGGAGCTCGGGGATAATCGTGATGTTCCTTACGTTCGGATGCTTTTGACTGAAGTAGGCCTTGAACAGCCCGGACGCCCTGTCCCTCGATTCCGGGGACAGGTTGTTGAACCCCGCCGGGAAGATATTCGTATCGACGGGGGCTATCTTGTAATCGGATATCCGGAGATCGACCGAGGAGTAGAGCGGAACGAACTCTTTCTCGGCCTTCCCGAGCGCCCATGATTCGAGACTCTCGCGGTTTTGAGATATCTTTTCGTTTATTTCCCTTAGTTTTTTCATTTACGCTTTAATCCTTTACGACGTAAGTCCCGGCTATCTTGTCGTGCCACGCCTGCCCTTCCGAATCGAATATCGCCCAGAAGAATCCGGCCAGCATAACGGCCGCCGAGATAAAATAGCCGAACCATCTCAAAAACGCGTCCCATATCCCGACGTCTCCCCCCTCGTCGTTTATGAGCCTTATGCCCATAAGCATCTTGCCTATAGTCTTCCCGCCGAGGGCATGAAGGAAAATAAAGTATGTGGAGGCGAGAAGAAAAAGAACCGGGTATAGATAATTCATGCCCGGGGTCTCTCCGCCGGCGCCGGCAACCATGAAGCTTATTTTCAGCGTGATGTATGCTATCGCCGCCACTATCACGAGGTCCGCAAAAAACGCCGCCGTCCGCGGAAAAAACCCTGCGAGGTTGTAGACCTCGTCGGCCTCGCGTCCGCGATATGCGGCTCCTGGCTCCGCATTTTGCTCTTCCCCGGCGAAGGGGTCCTCGTACCTATCTACGTATTTATCTGGGCCGCCCGGGTCCGGAGGCAGCCAGTCTTCTGGCCTGCCCCCTTCCAGCAGGTCGGGCTCCCCCCCTGCCGATTCATTAGAGACACCCGATGCGGCTTCCGATTCACCAAATAAATCGAGCTGCTCCCTCCGCTCCCGCCGCGCTTCCGGAGTGCCTTCGTCGGTTTCGCGTTCGGAGGGGGAACGGCCTTCGTTTATCGGTATGTCGAGAAATTCGTCGGACCGGGAGTCTTCCCCGGAAGTATTTTCCGGACGAAACTTCGGCCGGGGCTCGTACTCGTCTTCCGTCGGGGTGTCGATCACCGGCCTCATTCTGGGGTCGCCCCTCAGCGGGGAGCCGCACTTCTTGCAGGTGTCGAGATGATCGAAGCTGTTGTATCCGCAAGTAGGGCACTTCATTTTTGCCTGCCGGAAGAAGTATTATATAGAAGATACGCTAAAAATAAAAAAATGCGCCCTACCCCGTAATACCGGCTCTGCCTGACGTCGGCTGTTTCGGGATAGGACGCACCGTTTGTGGTCTGAATTTTATGTTTACGAGTCCTGCGAAAGCTTGATGTCGATCGCGGATTTCAGGCCTTCGGGATTCGCACCCGGGACTATCATGCCGTTCACGACGAACGTCGGCGTGGACTGAACGCCTATAGCCGTCGCCTCGGCGACGTCCTTCTCGACCTTGGCCTTCACATCGGGCGAGTCGAGGCACGCATCGAACTTCTTTGTATCGAGCCCGATCTCTTTCGCGAACTGGTTGAACTTCTGTTCGGAATTTTCGAGGGTTATCTGCTTCTGGTTGTCGAAGAGCTTGTCGTGCATTTCCCAGAACTTGTCGTTACCCTGCTGGTATGCGCATTCGGACGCTATGGCCGCGGGCATCGCCCAGTTGTGGTTCCGGAGCGGGAGCTGCTTGTAGGAGATGCTTATCTTGCCCTCATACGTTTTCAGTATATCGGGAAGCATGTCCTTGCCCCTCTTGCAGAACGGGCACTGGAAGTCGGAATACTCGACGACTACGACCTTGGCGTCCTTGTTGCCCTTGACCGGTACGTCTTCGAGCGAAATCTTTTCCATGATCTCCTGATGCGGGTCGATGGTGGTGTCCATCATCTCGGTGCCGAGAACGAGGTACTGACCGTTATCGCTTATGTATACCGGCACCTGCTGCGAGCCGCCCATTATGAAAGAGCCGCCCTTAAAGCCCTTAAGCTCCGACTCCTTGAACGTCCCCGTGTCGACGATTTCACTGTTGATTATGAGATACTTCCCGTCGTCGGTCATGAGGAGGGGAAACTCGCCCCTTGGAATCGGCACCGCGCCCTTCTTGATGCCCTTTATCGGGGTGGCCTCGAATTTCTTCGTATCGACCACGTTGCCCATGAGGATGTACTTTCCGTCGCCGCTTATGACGAAGGGGACTTCCTGAGCGCCTGCCGCCGACTGGATCACGAACTTACCCGACTTGAGATCGCCTACCGGGCTCTTCTCGAAGCCCTCGATCTCTATTTTGCTGTCTGACGGGATGTTCACCCCGAACCTGTTCTTGAAGAACTCCTGGAGTCTTTCGTTCTCCTCCTTGGAAATCTGCTGCGCATAAGCAGCCGCACTTACTATCAGGAAAGTAATAGATAGTATTGCAAGAGATAAAAATCTAAATCTCATACTTGCCTCCTTGGGTATAGATTAGCTAAAACTATACCACTGAATGTTTATAATGCAATAAAAAATGAGGGCTCAAATCAGCCGCTTCTATCTATAATCATTAGATTTTGGTCTATGCAAACACCCTCTCGAATATGCGGTCGACGTTCTTTAAATCGGCCGTTTCATCAAAGCACTCGTCGAGCTCGCCGGGGGTGAGCGCGGCGGACACGGCCCTGTCCCCCGAAAGGAGCTCCTTGAAATCCCCCTCCCCTCTCCACGTCCTCATGGCGTTTTCCTGGACGAGCCTGTAGGCATCCTCCCTCGAAAGCCCTTTCTCGACGAGCTTTAAGAGCACCTTCTGCGAAAATATCAGCCCGCGCGTCAGCCACAGGTTTCGTTTCATGTTCTCCGGGTAGACCTGAAGGCCGTCGAGAAGACCCGAAAGCCTCGTCAGCATGAAGTCGAGGAGAATGGTCCCGTCCGGGCCTATCACCCTTTCCACCGACGAATGGCTTATGTCCCTCTCGTGCCAGAGCGGAATGTTTTCCAGCGCCGGAAGCGCGTAGGACCTTACGAGGCGCGCCAGCCCGGAGAGGTTCTCGGAAAGGACGGGGTTTCTCTTGTGCGGCATCGCCGACGACCCCTTCTGTCCGTGCGTGAACGGCTCTTCGAGCTCTAAAACCTCGGTCCTCTGAAAGTGCCTTATTTCCGTCGCGATCTTCTCTATGCAGGACGCGATTATGGCTAGCGTCACGAAAAACTCGGCGTGTATGTCCCGCTGCACGATCTGCGTCGATATCGGCGCGGCCCTGAGCCCGAGCCTCCTGCACGCGTCTTCCTCTATCTCGGGCGGCACGTTCGCGAACGTGCCCACGGCGCCCGATATCTTGCCGACGCTTACGACCTCGCGCGCCCTCTTCATGCGCTCCGTGTTCCGCTTCATCTCGTCGTACCATAGCGCGAAGACGAGCCCCATGGTCTTGGGCTCGGCGTGTATGCCGTGGGTCCTACCCACCATCGGCGTGTTCTTGTACTTGTACGCCAGTTTTTTCAGTATTTTCGCTACCTGTTTCAGGTCCTTTACCAGTATGTCGGAAGCGTCCCTCAACTGAAGCGCGAAGGCCGTGTCGAGAACGTCCGACGACGTAAGGCCCAGGTGTATGAACCTCGCCTCCTCGCCGACGTGCTCCGAAACGGACGTCAGGAACGATATGACGTCGTGCTTCAGCTCCTTTTCGAGCTCGTTAATCCTGACGACCTCGAACCCCGCCTTCTTTTTTATCACCTTGACGGCGCTCTTCGGTATGCGGCCGTATTTCGCCCAGGCCTCGCAAACGGCGATCTCGACCTTGAGCCAGTTGTTGTACTTGGCCTCGTCCGTCCATATGGCCGACATCTCGGGCCTCGAATATCTTTCTATCAAATTCCGAATACCTCCCCTGCTTGTTTTCTGGGCGCGACGGATATCGCTATGTCCGACTCGCCGCCCGCTTTCCTTAAAACCCCGAACGCCGACTCGTAGGCGACCTCGGGCCTGTTGTTGACCTGGCTCAGGTGCGCGAGCACGACGTGCCTGAGCCCGTGGTGGATGAGCGCGCCCAGGAGCTCCGACGCCTGGCCGTTCGAGAGATGGCCGAGGCGGCCCTTTATCCTCTGCTTGAGGTCCCACGGGTAGTGGCTGTAAAGGAGTATCTCCGGGTCGTGATTGAACTCGAGTACGAGTGCGGTGCAGCCCCTCAACCTCTCCTTTACGAGAGACGTCGCCGTCCCTATGTCCGTCGCTATGCCTATCTTGGAGCCGTTTCCCGCCTCTATCGTAAATCCCACGGGGTCGAGCGCGTCGTGGGGGACCGAAAACGGCGTAATGTAAAGGTCCTTTATCGTAAACGGCCTGTCGCTCTCGAACTCGGCGAGCTCGGGGACCTTCTCCCTCCATAGATGAGCGGTCGCCGAGGCGACGTAGGCCGGAAGCCCCAGCCGGGGAAGGGACGACGTGTGGTCCGAATGCTCGTGCGTCACCACTACGGCGTCTATATCCGAGAGCGAGACCCCGATGGACGCAAGCCTCTGGGTCATCTGCCTCCGGCTGATACCGGCGTCGACGAGTATCCTGGTCGCGCCGCATTCTATATAGAGCGAGTTTCCCGAGCTACCGCTCGCAAGCGTGCACACCCTCATTTATATATTCATGCCTCTCTTAAAATCCCGGTTAGATGCAACATACACGATGACGTCCGCCGTGTATACACCGGGGCGAATAAACGGGCCGCCCGCTGCCGGCCGCCGTCAGAATTTTTTATCCCTCGTGAGCGCGGGCTCCGGCATGATGGCGTTCACGCCTGCAGGGACGCCCTTTCTGCCCGAGCCGTGGAGTATGGACAAAAGCCCCGTGTAGAAAAAGCCGAACTGGATAAGAAGAAGAAAGGGTATCCACGGAAGGTAACCCATGTACAGGGCGAAAACCGTTTGGACCGTGAAGAAGAGCCCGAACGCTATTTCGACTATCGCGGTGATCTCCTTCGAGACGACGTAGCTCCGCGAGCGCCAGTTGTCGGCGCGCGAGGTGACGGCAAACTTCGGCGTCCTCCGGAACTCGGAGGTCTTGCCGAGGAGGGCCTCCAGCACGGCCTTGGAATTGTTGACCGCCATTCCCGCCCCTATGGAAATCGCGAGCGGGACGTATTTGAGGTAGCCGAGCCATTTCTTGCCGTGAACTTCCTTCACCGTGATTATATAGAACAGGACGAAGCTGAACGTCCCGGCCGTTATCGCGAAGATGTTCATCGCAACGCTGCTTTCCCAGCCGAGGTGCCTCCAGAAGAGGGCCACCGGGAACATGAGGAGGAAGAGCAGCAGCAGCAGGAGATAGGAAATATTGCCGAAGAGATGGAAAAAGGCTTCGAGCTTCACCCTGAAAGGAAGGTTCTTATCCCTGAATATCCTGGGGAGGAGCTTTATCGCCGTCTGGACGCCGCCCTTGGCCCACCTGTGCTGCTGGCTCTTGAACGCGTTCATGTCGACGGGGAGCTCGGCGTCCGCGGTCATGTCCTTCACGTATACGAGCTTCCACCCGGCGAGCTGCGCCCTGTAGCTGAGGTCTAGGTCTTCGGTCAGGGTATCGTGCTGCCAGCCGCCCGAGGACTCTATACATTCCTTTCGTATCACGCCCGCCGTGCCGTTAAAGTTAAAGAACATGCCCTGGTTGAACCGGGACGTCTGCTCGATGACGAAATGGCCGTCGAGTAGTATGGACTGGGCCCTCGTGAGATTCGAGTAATCGAGGTTGACGTGGCCCCACCTCACCTGCACCATGCCGATCACGGGGTCGGTGAAGAAATCGACCGTGTTTTTCAGGAACTCGGGAGGGGGCATGAAATCGGCGTCGAACACCGCTACGAGCTCCCCCTCGGCCTTTTCGAGCCCTTCGCGGAGGGCCCCGGCCTTGTAGCCCTGCCTGTTCTCCCTGTGTATATGCTTTATGTTAAAACCCTCGGCCCTGTACCTTTCCGCGCATGCGGCGGCGATTTCGGCCGTCCTGTCGGTGGAATCGTCGAGTATTTGTATCTCCAGGAGGTCTTTCGGATAGTCGAGCTTGCTTACGGAATCGACGAGGCGCTCCACGACGTACATCTCGTTGTATACGGGAAGCTGCACGGTAACCTTCGGAAGGACCGCGAACTTCTCCTTCGGAACGGGCTTTTTGTTCTTGCACCTGCCGTAAAGGTAGGACAGGTAATACCTGTGAAGGCCGAAAATGCAGAGGAGTATAAGGGTTAACGTGTAAAGTAAGGTTAATACGATTTTAGAAGTTAAAATAAAATATTCCACTTCTAATTTCCCGCTGCCTTTTCATTTGGGAAAGGGGTCAGTATTTGACCTCTTTCAGCCTTTCCACCGCTTGAATTATCTTGTCGGTGCTGAAGGTAGTCGAAATTCTCGCATAGCCTTCCCCGTACTTTCCGAACCCGGTGCCGGGCGTTACGACTATCCCGGTGTCGGTCAGAAGCTTCGCCGAAAATTCCTTCGAGGTAAGGCCTTCGGGCACTTCGAACCATATGTAAAAGGTCGCCTTCGGCTTTTCGTATTTGAGCCCTGCCTCGTCGAGTCCCTTGCAGAAAATGTCGCGCCTCTCCTGGAATATTTTCTTCCTGTCTTCGAGTCCGAGCTTATAGTGCTTGAGCGCCTCGATGCCCGCCGCCTGGACGGCCTGAAAAGCCCCGGAATCTATGTTGGTCTTGATCTTGCCGAGCCCTCCCACGGCCTTCGGGCTGCCCACGGCGAAACCAATCCTCCATCCTGTCATATTAAACGTTTTCGACAGGGAATGAAACTCGATTCCCACTTCTTTCGCGCCGTCGAACTGAAGGAAGCTGTAGGGCTCGTATCCGTCGTACGCGATTTCGGTGTAGGCGGCGTCGTGGCAGATGAGTATGTCGTACTTCTGCCCGAGCTCTACGAGCCTCTTGTAAAAGTCCGCGTCGGCCACGGCCGTCGTCGGGTTGTTGGGATAATTCACGAAAAATATCTTCGCCTTCCGCTTTACGTCCTCGGGTATGGCGTCGAGGTCGGGAAGGAACCCGTTTTCTTTAAGGAGCGGCACCGCGTGCGGTATACCCCCCGCGAAGCTTATGGACGTCGGATAGACGGGATAACCGGGGTCAGTGTAGAGGCCGACGTCGCCCGGGTCTAAAAACGCGAGCGGCGTATGGGCTATGCCCTCCTTCGAGCCTATGAGCGCGACGGCTTCCGTCGCGGGGTCAAGCGAGACGCCGAAGCGCTCCTTGTACCACTCCGCTACCGCCTCCCTGTAAGCGGGCATGCCCTCGTACGAAGGATAGCGATGATTTTTGGGGTCGTCCGCGGCCTTTTTGAGCGCTTCTATTATGAAATCCGGGGTCGGAATGTCGGGGTCGCCCACGCCGAGGTCGATTATCTCCATCCCCTTTGCCCTCATCTCGTTTTTCTTGGCGTCTATCTCTGCGAAAAGGTATGGCGGAAGGTCCGCGATTCGCTTCGCCCACTTCAAATCCATTTGAAATTCTCCTTTATTATTGCCCTTTAAGAGCATTTATCATAACCAAACTAAAGTATTAGGGCAAGCTTCCTCCGGGGGCGCATCCTCTGCGGATATAACAACTGAATAACATAAACGCGTGTAAATACATAGCGGGATTTAACCGGTATAAGTATCATCGAGATAGCACGAGCCTATCTCCCGGCAGGCAATATCGGCTATTTCCTTCCTCGAAAGCCCGTGCGCGTCTACGGGCCCCAGGGCCGTGAGCTCGGCAGTGACCGATTCGAGACCGAGGAACCTGAAAAAGTGCTCGAAAAATGTAATATCTCCGTAATAATAGACGAGCGGCGAGTTCTCGGGTGTTATGGGCGCGCCGTTGACGGTTTTATACTTTATGCAGAGGGGCAGGACCTCCCTCCCCTCGGCGGCTGCGAGAAAGGAGCTCTTGAACGGCGAAACGCCGCTCCCGTCGGACGTCGTGCCCTCGGGGAAGAGGACCACGTTAAGCCCGAGGTCGAGCATGCCCGTTATGCTTTCCATGTCCCGGAGGAGCCGGGCGCGCCCCCTCCTCTCGACGAATACCCCGCCGGAATACTTTATAATGGTCCCTAGGAGGAAGGCCTCTTCGAGCTCCGAGTTGGCGACGAATACCGCGGGGACGTTCGAGAATATAGCGAATACGTCGATGTAGGAGAGGTGGTTACACACCATGAACGAGCCTCGGCCGGGGACGAGCCTTTCCGGGTTTATCACCCTCACCCTGACGCCCAGAACTGCGAGCGCCATTTTCATGTAGAAAGAGGATATGCGCGAGAAATAAAGGCGCTTCGATTTTTCGTTCCCGACCGCGAGATCGACGGCGAACGATACGGCGAGGAACGTCACGACGAGCAGCACGAACGCCGCTATTTTAAGCGCTTTCAGAAAGTATCTCATATAATTCGATAACCGGCGCCGGGCTGTCTCTACCGAAGCGGTTTCAGATATAATCTACTTCAGCCGGGAGAAAATAAACACGCCCATGAGCCCCCTTACGGAAATCATAAAGGACGAGATAGCGGGCAGCGGCCCGATGAAGTTCGACCGCTTCATGGAGCTTGCGCTCTATCACCCTGGCTACGGCTATTATACATCGGGCGGCGCGCGTATCGGAAAGGAGCGCGACTACTACACGAGCCCCTGTGTCCATCCCGCCTTCGGCGAAACCATCGCCCGGTTCCTCGTTAAGGCGGCGGAGACGCTGGGGGGCGGCGAGTTTACAGTGGCCGAGCCCGGCGCGGGACGAGGGCTCCTCGCGTCCGACATTCTGCACTCTCTGAGGGAGAACGCGCCCGGGGTATACAGCCGGACGAGCTACGTCGTAATAGAGAAGAGCCCCGCCGCGATACGCGAGGCGGAGACGCTCCTCGGCGGGCACCGGGGGCGCGTGAGGTTCGCCGAATCTCTCGACGCCCTCGGCGCGGAGAGCGTAACCGGCGCCCTGCTCTCGAACGAGCTCATGGACGCCCTCCCCTTCAGGCGGGCGAGGTTCGAGGGCGGGAGGATTCGCGAAATACTCGTAACACTCGAAGACGGGCGGCTTATCGAAACGACGGGCGACGGGCCTGCGCCCGATATAGAGGAGTACTTCGGCTGGAAGGACGATTTCGTCGAGGGGCAGGAGGTAGAGGTTAACCTCGGCTCTGCTGAATGCCTGGAAGACATCGCGCGGGTTTTAAAGAAAGGCTTCGCCCTGACAATAGACTACGGCTACCTCCGGGACGAGCTTTTCGGACCGGACAGGATGAAAGGGACATACAAGTGTATCTACAGACACACGGTGAGCGAGGACCCGTACATCCGCATCGGTGAGCAGGACATTACGGCGCACGTAGATTTCAGCCTCCTTGTACGGGCCGGCGAGGAAACCGGCCTCAGGGAGGTGAAATACACCACGCAGGGCCAGTTTCTTATAGACTGGGGCGTCCTGGAGATACTCGAAAGGGAGAGCCCGGCAAAAAAAAGCAAGGAGCTGAGGGAGGTTAAAGCGCTTTCGGCCATAAAGGGCCTTTTCCTCCCGGGCTCCATGGGACACAGCTTCAGGGCATTGCTTCAGGCAAAAGGGCTTGGCCGCGAGCTCGAAGGGTTTTATCCCGAGTCGCCCCTGACTATCAGCTTCGGCGTTACTTAACTCATCCCGATTCTTACATAATCCCGGCCGTTCATTTAATAATTGGTTACCGAGAAAATAATCTCTTGACAGCATGTCTCCTTTCGCAATATAATTAGGACTGGGTGGTCAGTACTATTGTGATAAGGGGTTAGAGAAGGGGATTGGCAGCGAAAGCGGGTTAGTGAAGAGGATGTCAGTGGAGAGGATATTTTATCAGGTACGAGGAGGGGATATTCTTTGTCCATAAGCGGTAGCAAGAAAAAGATTATCGACAGCGCCCAGGCGCTTTTCCACAGGCACGGCTTCCAGCAGACCTCGCTCGACGATATTACGAGGGTGAGCGGCGTCACGAGGAGCAATCTTTACTACCACTTCAACAGCAAGGAGGAGCTCGGTCTCGAGGCCCTGAGGGAGCGGATAAGGCATTACGAGGCGGAGGTGCTGGAGCCCACGCTCAGAAACACCTCGCTCCCGCCTGCCGGGCGGCTCTCGGAATTCTACAGGCGCGTCGCGGCTTACCACAGGAGCCAGATACCTCCCGCGGGATGCCCCTTCGGCAACCTCGCCGTGGAGATGTGCGGAACCAACGATAACTTCAGGGAAATGCTTTCGTCGTTCTTCGATATGTGGGAAGACTCCCTCGAAAGCTGCATCAGGCAAGGGATAGAAAGCGGCGAGTTCAGGGGGGATTATTCGCCGAGGCTGATGGCGCAGATGATCCTTTCACACCTCGAGGGCATGGTGCTGATGGTGAAGACGCACCGCACCATGGAGCCGCTCGATTCGGGGACGGCGATGATTATGTCGCTTTTAAAAGCGACCTGAAACACGACACACAAACGGGAGGCAACATCATGTCCGATCATATGTATAAAAGCGTAATAGGCAAGGAAATGGCTTATTTTAAGGAGCTCAATCCGGATCTTCACGGCGCGTGGTCCGAATTCCACGACAATACGTTTAAAGACGGGGCGCTCACCCAGAAGGAAAAGCAGCTCATCGCGGTTGCAGGGGCGCACATAACCGGCTGTCCCTACTGTATAAGGTCGAGGGTAAGGCTCTCCAAGAACCTGGGAGCGACTGACCAGGAGATAATCGAGTCGATATACGTCGCGATGAGGTTCGCGATGGGCGCTCCATTCGCGTATTCCAGCATCGCGTTCGAAGCGCACGACGCACTCGATAACGACATCCCCCTCACCGAGGGGCACTTCTTCAAGAAGAACATCCTGAAGGAGGTAAACGATTTCCACGCCTGCAGCGGGGGGATATCCGAGTCGTTCAAAAAGTACACGAAAAAGGTCTTCGAAGACGGCGCACTGTCCAAGGACTTCAAGCGCGGCATAATGGGGCTCGCATGCGCCCACCTCACAAAATGCCCTTACTGCATAAGGGGCTGCGTTAAGGACGCGCGGAGTGCGGGGATCTCGAAGGAAAAGATGGCCGAGGCCATTAACGTAGCCATGGTCATGGCCGCAGGGTCGGCGTTTGCCCATACTAGCATAGCCATGGAGACCCTGATGGAAATAAACGAGAAGGAAAAGGCCCGCGCAGCCGTTTGATTCAGGCGGCTTAGCTTGCAAATCCGATTATACCGGCCTCCCGGCTGCTCGTTATTGCGGCCGGGAGGGTTCGAAGATAGCCCGGCCGGCCCGGTTATGGTAATTTATCCATTAAATGGGCTCCTCATTTACCCCCAATGACGACACGATTGCCGCTATAGCCACCCCTCCCGGGGACGGCGGAATAGCCGTTATACGCATAAGCGGCCCGGAATCACTCGATATTATCCGCGCTATATTCGAAGCCGGGGGGGAAGAAGCCCCGGGCTTCACACCGCGGACCCTCTACCACGGTCACATCACTGACCCGGAAAGCGGGGCGCTGATCGACGAGGTGCTGGCCGTGTATATGAAATCCCCGGCTTCCTACACGGGAGAGGACGTCGTCGAGATACACTCCCACGGCGGCCACATAGTACCCAAAAAGATTATGGACCTGGTATTCGGCCAGGGAGCGAGGCCCGCGAATCCCGGGGAGTTCTCGCTGAGGGCGTTTCTCAACGGGAAGATGGACCTGGCGCAGGCCGAGGCCGTAGCGGACGTGATAAACGCCCGGACGGGAGACGCCCTTAAACAGGCCGAGCTCCAGCTAGAGGGCGTACTGTCCCATAAGATACAGGAAATAAAGGACATTATCCTCGACATACTGGCCGAGGTCGAGGCACAGGTGGATTTCCCCGAGGAAGACATAGACCCCATCGTTAAAAGCGCCCTCATCGCACGGACGGAGGATATCCTGGCCGGCCTCGGAGCACTTTTGAGCACCTACAATGAAGGGAGGATTCTGAAACACGGTGTCAGCATAGCCATCATCGGGAAGCCGAACGTCGGCAAATCGAGCCTCCTTAACCGGCTCGTCATGAAGGAAAGGGCAATAGTAAGTCCCGTTCCGGGCACGACCAGGGACTTTATCGAGGAAAGCATAGACGTAAGGGGTCTCCCGCTCCGCCTAGTCGATACTGCGGGAATAAGAGCCACCGGAGACGAGATAGAGCGTGCCGGGGTAGACCTCGCGAAGAAGAAGGCCTCGGAGGCCGAGCTCATAATATGCGTTATAGACGGCAGCGCCCCCCTCGACGAGGATGATAACGAGGTTTTAAGCAGCCTCGAGGGAAAACAGGCCGTTCTGGCGGTCAACAAGGCGGATGCGGGGCTTAAAGTAAGCGACAGCGAGCTCCGGGGATTCTGCGCCCCCGGGAAGACGGTTCACACGTCGGCAAAGGCTGGAACCGGCATAGAGGACCTGAAAGAAGCCATAAACGGGCTCCTCCGCGGAAACGCGAAACGGGGAGAGGCGGAGGAGATTGTATTAACCGAGCTCAGGCACAAACTGGCCATCGAGAAGGCGGCGGAAGGCCTCTCGTCGTTCCTCAAGCTTCTCGACGCCGGGGAATCGCCTGAATTCCTGGCGCTCGATCTGAGAGTAGCCCTCGATTCACTGGGGGAGATCACGGGCGAGGTTACAACCGAGGACGTACTCGGCCGCATTTTCAGCAAGTTCTGCGTCGGCAAATAAATCCGGGCAACGCCATGTTTCACGTGAAACAACGATCATTGTGGATAAATAATTTCACATTTGTTAAGGCTATGTTAAACAATATTAATTATTAATTCCAGCCACTTAAGACATGGTTCAAGGTTTTGTTGAAATATTCATCCACAATCCTTCCACTTTTTTCCACATGTTTTTCGCGGTGTAGTTACCACCCCAGGCGCTCGAACAGGACTTTCCTCAGGCTATCCAGGTGCACGGTATCGGTATCCAGCGAGATATGCCCTATAACCGATACGGGCATCACACCTATGAGGGCATTGGTGGCTAGCGCAAGCTCGCATTCGTACAGATCGTCCGGTGAATAACGCCCCTCCCGGACATCCAGCCCTGCATCCCCGGCAACCTGCAAGAGGGCTTCCCTCGTGGTTCCCCGAAGTGCTCCGCATTCCAGGGACGGCGTATACAGAATACCGCCCCTTATCCAGTATATATTGGCCGCCGAGCACTCGGCGACGTGCCCCTTGTCGCTCAGGAAAAGACATTCGCTGAACCCGGCCGAGACGGCCTCCCTCCGGGCGAGCACATTTTCGAGATAGTTGAGTGATTTCAGGTGCGATAGGGGCGAGGTCGAATTCCTCCTTGCTGAGCCCACGTGAAGCGCGAGCGGCTCCGAAGGCGGCTTATACTCCCTGACCACAGTTAAAACGGCGCTTTTCGACGGAAGGTCGTAAAACAGCGTGCTCCCGTCCGAAAGGAGGCATACCTTGACGTAGGCGTCCCCTATACCGGCGGCCGCTACGGCATTTTCAATCAACCCCTCGATATACGAGATCGAGTACATAGGTATTCCGAGGTACTCCGCGCCGTTTCTCATCCTTTCGTAATGGCTCTCGAACAGCGCCGGCATCCGCGACTTATACCTGAAAGTCTCGAAAAGGCCTTCGCCGTAAAAGAGTGTTCTCACAGTGGCCGCATCGTTTACGGGCCTGTCTTCGATGAATATATGCTCCGCCACTTGATACTATCCCTCCGAAAATCCGAGGGCCTTCGTCATGGCCTTCGATTTCAGGGTCGTTTCCACGAATTCCGCCTCGGGGTCCGAATCCCACACTATTCCGCTCCCCGTCCAGAACGTGGTCCTATCGGGCTCGATCACCGCCGTCCTTATGCCGACGCTGAGCGCAAAGTCGCCGTCCGGATAAAATATACCGAGCGCGCCGCAGTAGGGCCCCCGGTAATGTGGCTCCAGCTCGTCGATTATTTCCAGCGCCCTCTTCTTCGGAGCCCCCGTTACGGACCCCGGCGGAAAGACCTTCTCCAGGATACCGGAGACCCCCTCCCCTCCTTCCACCTGCCCCCCGACCTCCGAGACGAGCTGATGAAGAGTCGCGTACGTTTCGACGTCGAATAGCCTGCCGACCTTGACGGAACCCCTCCTGCATACACGGGAGAGGTCGTTCCGCATGAGATCGACTATCATAAGGTTCTCGGCCCTTTCCTTGTCGCTCCGGAGGAGCTCCGCCTTTTTGATCGTGTCCTCCTCGCGCGAATGCCCCCGGCTCCGGGTCCCCTTGATAGGACAGGTGGTCAGCGTCTTCCCCTTTCTCCGGAGAAAAAGCTCCATCGAGCCGCTCACGAGCTGAAAGTCACCGAAATCGATGTATGCCCCGAACGGCACATGTTGCACGTGAAACAATCGCCGGAAGAGCGCCCCGGCATCGACACGGCCTTCCACCTCGAACCTCCGCGATAGGTTGACCTGGTATATATCCCCCGATTCTATGTATTTTTTGGCGCGCTCCACTATACCTACGTACTCCGCTTCGTCCATATTGGACGTTACGTGCAGCGCCCTCCCCCGAAACGGTGAGTCCGAAAGCCTGGCCTCTACCGGCCCTTCCGAGCCGATCGGCATCTCATCCTCCGGCCTGTAGAGCAGAAGGGCAAGGTCCGGGAGTCTTCTCCCCGTCTTCTCCCTTTTCCTCGAAAAGCCGTCCTCCGTAACCGCCCCATACTCATAACCTATATAACCCACGGCTATGAATCCTTCCCCAATGTAGCTTTCGAGGACTCGAAGCGGATTACGACTCATTGTTAGTATTTGTTTATCATTTTTAATATATATTAATCCATTCTCGACAGTAATCCTGAGCCGAGGCTCCCCGAACGCAATCGAGCCCGACCTACCGGGCTCACCGAGCCATCCGTTTCCCGAATCGACGAATACAGCAGAGAAAGAAGGCAGATTGCTCATAGGCACTTCTCAAGTATACATATATGACCTACATATATGTAGAGTGAATCCCATGTGAGAACACCGGTTTACGCTTTCTAGGGTATTTAAACACAAAAAACCGATCGGCCGGTCGAGAAGGAAAGCTGGTAATAAATGGGAAAGCGGGGAGCGCCCTGGATAAATCCAAAGCGCTCCAAGGATTGTCATCTATCAGGATTTCTTATCGGGTTCGACGGACTCGCGAAGGATCATCGAGATGTCCTTAATCTGCATCTTCTCGTTTCCGGCCTGCTTGGCCGCGTCCTCGAACATCGTATCGCAGAAGTAACACGCCACGGCCAGGGTGTCCGGGTTCTTCGCCTCGACCTCCTCGAAGCGGTTCCAGTTGACGCGCGGGGCCTCTTCCTCCATCCATATCTTTCCGCCGCCCGCACCGCAGCAGAAGCTCCGCTCGCGCTTCCTGTCGAGCTCGACCAGGTTCACTCCCGGTATCGATTCGAGGAGCTCTCTCGGGGCGTCGAATATGCGGTTATACCGCCCGAGGTAACATGGATCGTGATATGCGATATCTTCCTTCACTTCCTTCGTCGGGCGTAGACGCCCCTCCCTTACGAGGTCGTTAAGGAGCTGCGTGTGGTTTATAACCTCGAAATTTCCGCCGAACTGCGGGTACTCGTTCTTGATCGTGTTAAAGCAGTGCGGGCAGTTTGCGATGACCTTCTTTACCTTAAGATCGTTCATCGTCTCGATGTTCTGGGTCGCGAGCATCTGGTAAAGGGCCTCCTCGCCGAGCCTCCTCGCCGGGTCCCCGGTGCAGCTTTCGAGCGGCCCGAGCACGGCGAAATTGACCCCCGCCTGTGTTAACAGGCTGACGACCGACTGCGCGATCTTCTGGCCGCGCGGGTCGTATCCGCCGTAACACCCCATCCAGTATATGTAATCGAAACCGCTCGCGTCCTCGTTGCCCTCGTCTCCTATGACGTTTACGCCCTCGTAACCCGCGAGCCACGCGGCGCGGTCGCTGCCGCTGAAGCCCCAGGGGTTACCCTGCGTCTGGAGCTTCTGGAGCGTCTTCACTGCCGAGCCGGTGAGCCTCCCTTCGAGCGTCAGGAAGCGCCTCATCTCCATGATCTTGCCCATCTGGTCGATAAAGAGCGGGCACTGCTCGACACACGCATTACAGCTCGTGCAGGCCCAGAGCTCCTCCTCCGTGACCCACTTCGGCCCCGGTATCGTGTCCAGCTCCTCGGCCACGGCGGCGGCATTGCCGTTGACGTTGAGGAGGACCTTCCCCTCGCTCGACGCGTAATGCCTTAATTTCACTACGATTTCCCTCGGTGAAAGGGGTTTTTCGGTGTGCCACGCCGGGCAGTTGTCCGTGCATCTTCCACACTCCGTACAGGTGTAGGCGTCGAGTATGTCCTTCCACGTAAAGTCTTCGAGCTTCCCCGCGCCGAAGTGGTCGATGTCGTCGGGAACATTCTCGAAGTCTATTGGATTGAGCGCCCCCCTCGGCTTTAAGCTCTGGAAAAATACGTTCGGTATAGCCGTGAATACGTGGCTGTGCTTCGAGTATGGAAGATAGTTCAGGAACCCGAGCACTATGAGTATGTGGAACCACCAGAAGAATTCGTGCGAGAACCTGACGCCGCTCTCGCTCATGCCGCTGAAAAAGACGCTGGCTATGGTGCTCGATACGGGGAGCCACGTCGGATCTGCTTCGCCGAGGGCGACCTTCGTGCCCATGGCCGTAAGCGCCGTAACCATGAGGCCGAATATGAGCCCGAGTATGACGACGGCGTCGAGCCCGTTCACCTCGCGCCTCCTGGCTATGGTCGTCCTGTTTATGATGCCCATTACTATCGCCACGAGAACGAGCAGCTGTACGATGTCTAAAATGAATTCGTAGGCGACGTGCGCCTTTCCGGGGATGAGCTTGAACCCGGGGATGACGCCGCTGATGAGCATCTCTATAGTGCCTATCGTGATTATGACGAAGCCCCAGAAGATCATGAAGTGCTCTATGCCTGCGAAGGTGTAGTTCTTGACGAGCCTCTTCTGGCCGAAGACGTATACGAGTACTAGCCTTATCCTTTCCTTTATGTTGTCGAAGCGCTGTTCATATTTCCCCAGCCGAAGGAGCTTAATCAGGTTGTATATGTTGTACGCAAAAAAGCCGAAGGCGGCTATTATAAGGACTGCCATTATTATTGGCTTCATATATTATCGTCTCCTTGGGCCGGAGGGCGCAGTAACCCCGAAACTTGACAAGTAGTATCTTAAAAAATAGCGGTATGCAAGTCAAGCTCGAAACCGCTTTTCGCCTTGCCGTTATTAGGTATTTTGAAGATTACCCGGCAAAAAAAATGTACTTATTCTCCCTGCGCCCGGAAGCTATAACATATATATGTTGTATATATTATCGCTACGGCTTTGAAGGCATCCGGCAAGTCCGGACGCTCCGGGCGGCACCCGTTACCTATTTTAACTGTTTTTCAGGTTTAGGCACGTCCCGGGGGGTGAAATGCCTTTCGGGGATGTGTCAGTTCATCGTGACGAGTATGGAGTTTACGCCCGGCTCGGACGATTTCATGTCGTTTCCGTACCTGTTGGCCTCGCTCTCGGTCGTGAACTTCCCGATCTTCACCCTGTACCACGTGCCCTTTCCGGGAATCTTTACTTCCTCGGTATACGCCGGGTAGCGCTTGGACTTGAACTCCCTCTCCATCTCTTCTGCCGACGCCCTGTCCGGGAAAGAAGCGACCTGGACCGTATACCTTCCCTCCGAGCCGCTGACCGCGGATTCGGCGTTCAGCACGGCCGCGGGCCTAGTCACGCCGCCCGCGCCGAGGAGGGTCCTGCCCCTCGTTCCGGGGGCGGGCTCCACGCGGGAGGAAGCGACCACTTTCCCATTTTTGTAGACCCTCGCCTCGCTCACGGTTTCGACGTACATGAAAGACTTCGAGGGCTTCGAGGATCCGGCATTGCGCCGGGACGAGGCCTTGTCTTTACCGCTCGCGACCATGCTCCCGGTGTTTCTGTCGACGGGATAGTTCCTCAAATGATCGTAATGGGCGTAGACCCTGTCCACGTATTCTATCGTTTCTTCGTACGGGGGTATCTTGTATCCGTACTTTATGACGGCGTTTTCGCCCGCGTTGTATCCCGCGAGCGCCAGCGTCGTGTTGTTGTTAAAGAGCTTCATCAGCATGGCCAGGTATTTTATGCCGCCCTCGATGTTCTCCTCCGGGTCGAACGCGTCCGAGACCCCGACGCGCTCCGCCGTCCCCGGCATGAGCTGCATCACGCCCATCGCGCCGGCGGGCGAGACGGCGTCGGGGTTAAAGTTGGACTCGACCTTTATCATCGCCTTTACGAGAAGCGGGTCGAGGCCGTGCTCCCTGGCCGTTATGTTTATGTGCTTGTCGAATTTGTCTGAGTACTTGTGGTTGTTGAGATAGCCTCTCCGGCTCTTCGGGGTGCCGCGGAAGGTGCCCCAGGGGCTCACGATACGCTTGAAATCCTTGCTCTTGGGGTTGATGTTAGTGTAGTGAACCACGCCGTTGACCTCTTTTTTATAAAAAGAGGTATCGGCGGAGCTGTCGCCGGGAAACGAGCCGAGCAGAAACGGCAGCGCCCCCAGCAGGGCAAGAAAACGGCGCACCGATATTTTTCGCGTTCCTCTTTTCATAAGGGCGCACCCGTCCTGCTCAGCCGGCAAAGCGAAATCCGGCCGCGCATCGATACGAGCTGAAGAGCGGAAACATTCAAGACCCATCCTCCATCTCTTCGGTCAGTCGCCGCGGGGAGGTGAAACAGATTTCCCGGCCCCTCACGCAATCCCCGGCGCGATTAAAAAGGCCTTTTTCCTCCGAAAATCTATTGTCAGGCCTTGCTCTCATTCTAAAGCCTTACTTTTTATTTGTCAATAAGATTTATAGTTTACAATGCATCATTAATGCATTAAACCATTAAACCTAATAAACTGTACGAAGAAAATCGCATATTTACACGCGCGGCGTTCTTATTTATGATGAGAAGGCCTCCGAAATGCTGAAAAAAATAATAGTACTACCTCTCGAAGACTTCTTTTCGGGCCTCGACGCGGCCCTCCGGACTGCCTCCGCCGTAAACATAGGCGTGATCTTCGTCCTCTTCGCACTCACGTGGTGGGTGTACGTGCCGGTCCACGAGCTCGCGCACGCCCTCGGGTGCATAATAGGCGGCGGGGGCGTAAGCAGGCTCGAAATAAGCCCCCTATACGGGGGAGGCGTCCTCGAAAGTATATTCCCCTTCGTCTATTCGGGCTCCGACTACGCGGGGCAGCTCACCGGGTTCGATACAAAGGGGAGCGACGTGACCTATATGCACACGGTCTTCCTGCCCTTCCTTCTTACCATATTTCTGGGCGTGCCCCTTCTCAGGTCCGCGGCCGGCTCGCCGCCCCTCGCGGCAGCCGTAAAGCTCGGTATAGCGCTCCCCGTTGCGTTCGCCCCTTTCATATCTTTCAGCGGTGATTATTACGAGATGGGCTCCATAGTCGTATCCCGTATAGCCGGGTCCATTTCATCCGGGGTGAATTCCGTGGGGTGGAGGAGCGACGACGTATTCAAGCTCGCAGAAGAGCTCTTCTTTTCCGGAAAGCCCTACAGCACGGCGGACGTCCTGGGCGTGGCAGCCTCGTTCGTGCTGGGGGTGGTGTTCATATACGCGACATATCTTCTCGGGGTCCTCTGGAGTAACGCGCTCGGAATCGGGCGGAAAGAAAGCCCCGCGTCCTGAGCGCAGCTCACTTCTTTTTCCACTTCCCCTTCCTTGCACGTTTGGGCGGGGGTTCGGCGTACGTCTTTTCTTTCGGGCCGCCGGCCGGTGCGGCCTTCCGCGAGGAGTCCCTGAAGAAGTAAAGGTACGCTCCTATCAGAAACGGCTCGAACCTGACGACCATGTTGTTAATGAATCCCCACAGGAACTCCCAGAATATGTGCACCGCCCCGCTGGACTTTTCGTAGCCCTGCTTTTCGAGCTCAGACGTAAGCCCGTGCGCCTCGTAGGAGAAGACGAAAAGGAAATGCACGACCACCATTATCAAAAGCGCCTCGGCGTAGACGCGCCGCCTCTTCAGGAACGGGTAGAACGCCGCCATTATCGCGAACGTGAGCGGGGCGTTGAACGTATAGTTCGATATCGGGACGTTTATGCTCGTCTGAAGAATCGTCACCCCGTATTTTTTCGGTATGAATCCGACGGTGACGATGTCCTTTTCCCTTTTTATCTCGACTATTTTTACGTTCTTTACGATGGCCGTCGCGTAGGAAGCGACGGTCGTCACGGCCATGCCGTAGTAGTTCTTTATTCCGAGCCAGAGCCCGAGCGAAACGAGATAGGCGACGATGAATATAAGAGCCGGCTTTAGAATGACGGACTTATTCAACGGCCTCTTCCCCTTTTCCCTGATTCCGGTTTATATACGTCAGGTAAAGGACGAACGTACCGAGCGCGACCGCTATCATCACCCCCTGCGCTACGTACAGGTGTATGACGTCGAAGAGCTCCCTGTGGTATACGCCCGCGTATGCGAGCCCGACTATCCTTATAAGGTTCAGCACCTGTATCACTAAAAATCCGCCGATTATTCCGACGAGCCTCTCCCTCCACGTGGCGGGGAACGTAAGGACGGCGACCGTGTAAATCATGACGGCTTCGAGGCCGTTACACCCGAACTCTACGTCCAGTGATATGGACGGGAGATGCATGAGCGAGCCCTGCGTCGAAACCGGGATGCCGATTACGCCGAGTATCTTGGCGGTCAGGAAAACGATCACCTGCGAGTAGCCGTCGTTTATGTCGAACACGTCCTGAACGGGCTTGAGCCCGATGAGGAGAAAGAAAACCCCCATGAGGACGACGTACGTTATGACGAACCTTAAAACGCTGACCGGGGCCGGCCCGGCTTTTCCTTTAGGGTCTTTCGCTTCTTCCGTCATGAGGCTCCGTTGATAAGCTGAATGTGAGGGCTCTGAGCCGCTTCGGGCCGTGTAAATACAGGACTCAAATATACATCCGGCATCTCTTTTTTTCAAAGATTACAATGTAAACATTTAATTGTCCGGGAATGTGCGCCGGGCATTGTGGAAGATGCCGGAGAGGCCGGCTCTATTATCGCCTCACGAACGGCTCAGCAGCAGCCTTCGTACTCGCCGCGCACCGCCTCCAGGCCTTCCCTGAAGAGAAACGCGACGATCACGAGCCCGGCAGCCGGGTCGGCCCACCATATACCGTAGAGATAGTTAAGCCCCAGACCAGCCAGGAGGGAAAGGGAAAGGTAGCAACATGCGAGCGTCTGTCTGGAATCGGCGACGAGGCCCCTGCTCCCGACTGATTTTCCGAGCCTGTACTTCACGTAGAAAAGGGCGGGCATCACGACGAGGGATATAACCGCTATGACTATTCCGACGAGGCTGGGCTCGGGTGGTTCACGCAGGATCAGCTTCTTCAAGCACTCGTACGCGACATAAGCCCCCAGCACGAAGAAGGTATAACCCACGAGCCTTACCGCACGGGCTTCCCTTCTTTCCTCCTCCTCTTCGGAAAGAGCGCCGCGCCCCCCGAAGCGCCAGATCATAACCCCGCCCGAGAGCGATTCGACAAAGCTGTCGAGGCCGAACCCGACGAGGGCCATGCTGCCTGCGGCGGCGCCGGCGGCTATGGACACGATCCCTTCGAGGAAGTTATACGCTACTGTGAATACGGAGAGGTAGAGAGCCTTTTTATGCAGGCTACGCACGGCACGGGGGTCGGAAAGGTCGTATAGCGCCGGATCCTTCATCGCAAATGAACCGCTGATACGTTTCTTGATAAGGATAGCACGATTATTTTTCCGTCACGGGCATCATGCCGTTCTCGACGAAGCTGAAGTGCCCGTCCTTCCCGACGATTATGTGATCGAGGACGCGGATGTCCAGCGTGCGCGCGGCAGACGCTATGTCGCGCGTGAGGAGCCTGTCTTCCTTCGAAGGCGACGGGTTCCCGCTCGGATGATTGTGGACGAGTATAAGGCCAGAGGCGTGGCGCGCGAGCGCCCTCTCGATAATCCTCCGGGGATAGACGGCGACGTTATCCACCGTCCCCTCCTGGAGCATGGCGTAGTCTATGACCTCGTTCTTCGTGTTCATGAATATGACCATGAAGGCCTCGTGCTTAAGGCCCGAAAGCCGCACGCGCGCGAACTTGAGGACGGCCTCGGGGGAAGAAAGCACGTCCCCCTTCTTCATGTTTTCGGCGAGGTACGTGGAATAGAGCTGGTTCACGAGCCGTATCAGCGTCGCCGTCATCGGCCCCACCCCGCGCACCCTCTCGAGCCTGTTCATGTCCGCGTCGAGGACGCCCGAGAGGCTGCCGAACACGCCGATAAGCCTCTTCGCCAATGGCTTTACGTCCATGCGGGGTATGGCGTACGTGAGGAGGAGCTCCAGGAGCTCGTAGTCGTGCATCCCTTCCGCGCCCGACTTCGCGAAACGGTCCCTCAGCCTTTGCCTGTGATGCAGATAATGCGGCTCGTTAGACATGATCGACGAAAGCTAAATTGTAACCTCAAACGTAAAATTTTTAAAAGGTTTATAAAGAGGAATAGATGATCGCGGGCAATAAAAAAGGCGGGCTGCCCTTGTGAGGGAGCCCGCCTTGTGATTGAGAGT